>CBIHOP010000029.1:0-15186 GCA_966211385.1 uncultured Bacteriovorax sp. | reverse complement strand
TTCGCCTGTACATTGAAAAAATGTCCGAAAACTTCATTCAATGCCTGCAACCCAACGAGAATCGAGAGACTGGATTTTAAAAAATCCCGGCGTGGAAGACCCAATTGCGAGGCATAGGCGTCTGACTTTTGTTCAATATGTTTTTCAACAAGGGCCTGTTCCTTCGTCTGCGGAATCGGACAATACTCACCGTTGGCAATAATCCGTGTCGGTATTGGCGATTCTGGAAGTTCTTCTGAATTCTTGAATTTATCGCTCATGTGTTTTCAATCATGTTTAAAAAAATAGGGTTGCATACTATAATAACATAAAAAGAGAAATTGCAGAGTCGAATAAGAAATGACCGTTCCAAAATTGTCAGTCAAACAAACGATCAATTTGAAAATCGGCATTATGATTTTCATGCTCGTCATTGGCTCTTTTTCAGCCCAACATCTCTGGCCCTTCATTCCCTTTGATATGTATTGCAAGGAGAGAGCTGAAATCAAAAAAAGCTTTTGGTATAAAATTATTGATCGTGAAAAATCTTTCTTTGTTCGCGTCGAATTTGGAATTCCAGTCCCTAAACGTTTCTACTTCAAATCCAACTTACTTGGGCTAAAAGAGCTCAAACAAAACAATCCGGAAAAACTACAACTTTTTTTAAATCAGATGTTTGAACGAGTTTCCAAAAAACGTAAAAAAACTGATTTCAAGCTTGAACTCTACGAACAGACCCATCGCTATGAAAATGAAAAAATAGTTGAAGAAAAATTAGAACTTCTGGGAGTGGCAGGATGAAAGAAAAATTACTTGCTGCCTGGGATAACTATTGGTTTGCTCCAAGGAAATGGGATAAAGAAAATTTAGGTCTCTTTAGAATTTGTTTTTATCTTCTCTGCATAATTATTTTTTTTCTCGCTTACAACGAAAACACTCTATACGCTGATGAATTCTTTTATCAGCCAGTTTTTTTCTATAAAATTTTCAATTCTGTTCATCAAATGCCAGAAGCTTTTACTGTTGCAAAAGTCTTCTTTTATCTTTCATGTTTTTTTTCAATGATTGGTCTTTTCACCTTCATCATGACAAAAGTTGCTTTTGTGTCTGCTTTTTTCTTGTTTGCTCCTTTTCAAAATTATGGTTCTTATCAGCACCTCGGAAGTACGATCATCATCAGTATGCTAATCGTATCACTTAGTGCATGTGCCGACAGTTACTCAGTAGATGAATACTTAGCCAAAAAAAGAAATCCTGACTACGCTGAACCAGAAAACTATTATGTATGGCCGCTTGCCCTTCTCAAGTTTGTCTGGTGTTTTATTTTTTTTACCGCTGGTCTTTTGAAGATTCTTACCAACGACATGGATTGGTTCAGATACAACATGCTCGGAATTTTCATTGAACGCTTTAACCCGCTCTACAATTTTAACATGAGCAATGCCTTGTCGGTTTGGTTGCGCGAGACAATCACGGCACATTATTGGATAGGAAGAGTCGCTACCATCCTTGCCGTCATGCTCGAACTTTCAATGCCGCTAATTCTCTTTTCAAAACGCTTAAAAGCTCCCCTTCTTTTTTTAGGTTTCGTTTTTCTTTTTTGTGTCATGATTTTAATGGGTCATCATTTTTACTACACTCTATTGCCTTACATACTTGGAATATTCTTTCTCGAAATTAATGTTGTTGAAAAACTCAAACAAGCAAAGAAACTGGCGTGACGAGTAAAGATAAATGCATATTCATTTTTCTACTGATCACTGGTCTGAGTGGAATGGCCTCTACTATTTTCACCACACGATATCAGGATAAAATGAATGCCATCGTTCCCCTTCCCAAAGTGTTTGTGGACGAACACTATCTTTATGAGAAAGATGTTCGTGTCTATTACACATCTTCGGATTATCTCAGTTACAATTTAAAAAATGAGCAAGGATGGCCATTTAAAAAAGGTCTATTGATAGAGTTCTATTCTCTCTTAAATTCATTGGACCGTCCTCAACTTGTACAGAACGATTATTGGCAGAGTACCGTTGATCATTATTTCTGTAAAAAGAGTTCCTACTTAAAAGACGAAATCACATCCAAGAATATACTCAAGATTCAAGTTTTTGTTAGGAGATCACCAGCTCCATGGTTTTTAGCTAAGGAGCATATATGTTCAAATTAAAAACTATGTCGGCCAGGCATTTTGATATATTTCGAACATTAATGGGACTCGGAATTTTCGTTATCTACGGTCTCGTCTTTCAAAACTGGAAAGCAACTTTTATCAATCATGAATGGATGGTTTGGGTCTTGATTGTCGGCTTAATCTCAAGCCTGAGCTTTGCTCTGAACATCCAAAGAAAAGCAGCAGCCGTTATTACGATTGCTGTTATGATAACCATCAATCGGCTAAATCCTTTTGCTATCAAAGTTGTTCATGGTTACATTTCATGGATTCTCTTTTGCACTCTCTTTATTCCAGCTGGAGAAGGGTCCATACTTTTAAAACGTCAATCTGATGAAGAATGGATTATGCCTTTATCAGTGCAGCTCGCCCTTTCAATCGTCATAGCCTTTTCTTTAACTTTTTCTGGAATCTGGAAAGGATTATCTCCGTTATGGCGAGAGGGTTTAGCGATGGATCTTTTCATGCAGAACCCAAGATTTAATTGGGAACTCTCCCCAATTCTTGCAAAAATACCTTATTTTGGACAAGCCTCGTCTCATCTCGTTTGGATTGGTGAAATTTTATTTTTTCCTTTTTATTTTTTTGGTCCAACAAGACGAGTAACATGGTTCATCGGAATGATCCTAATAGCTTCATTCTTCTTTCTTATGCATATCTATGTTGTGGCCATGATGATGTTGATCATTCTTACGTTTCTCTATCCTGGTAGGGAGACTGTATGAAGTTGAAAATAATTTTATTATCAATTGTCGTACTTTTAGGATTAACCAAACCGTTGATGCGTTTAACGGGATTTCAAACAAACACATTCAATGTTTTAAATCTTTCCCCGGGTTCTATTGTTTTCTCAGATTTTAGATTTTTTACTTTCATAAAATTAACTTTTATTTATCCGGATAAGGAAGTGTCAGTTCCAACTGCAGCAATAATTGATACTCCGGAAACAGATCTCTACAGAGGGAAGTTAAAATACAGTTTGCTTTACATGGACCATATTTTTCCTAAGAGAAGGCTCTCAGAAAATGTGGCACGTTTTTATTTTTGCCATGATCGGCTCTCGACGCTTAAAGAATTATCAATTACGCCACCGGTGGCCGTAAGGATTGAATATGTTGACCGACAGACAAATGAAACTCGGATGGAGCGAAAGTATAGCTGCAATGAAGAACGTTCAAAATCCATATAAGATTTTTAACATTCTTTTTGCTTTCTATTTTTTCGTCCTTAACCTCAAATTACTTTTGGGGTTCGAATATATTTTCAGCACCCAATCTGTTCCTAAAGAATGGATGCAGGGTTTTTATGATTCTCAACTTCTTCTGGCAATTTTCAATTTATCAGATACTTTCTTCGGGTTTCTCATCATTTTCTCTTTGATTGTTTCTGCGGCGATAGCTTTTACCAAACGAACTCGCTTACTCATGTTTCTCGCCTGGCTCGCAATGACTCTAGTTTTCATACGCATTCCGGCCCACAAAAGTGTGCATATCGAATATCTAGGCTGGTTGATGATCATTAATTTGTTTATTGATGATGAGACACGATTTCAAAATCAAAATTTTCCTAAAGAAGTGTCCTGGGCCGTGTGGATCTTTTTTACATTATCCTATCTTCTAAGCGGTCTGGCCAAACTCCAAATTGCTGAATGGATGAATGGACACGCCCTCTATTATGTTTTGCAAACAGATGTTGCTCGTCATTCACTTTTAAGTTCTTTTTTTCTTGGTCATGAAAGCTTATCAAAAATTCCTAACTACTTTGTCTTGCTAGTAGAGCTCTCTGGAATTTTATTTATATGGAACACGCGTACGAGACTATTTTATCTTTTTCTCTCCGCCCTCCTTCATCTTTTCATCATGATTTTTTTAAAGATTAGCGATCTATCTATAGGCATTCTGCTCTTTCATGTTTTCCTTGCCCTGACTTTCTATCGTTCGACGGAGGTCTCTCATGCTTAAAGCTCTCTTTTTACTTTTGTTTTTTGTCTCATCTACTCATGCAGCTTCCTTGAGCGAAAACATTGTCATTACAATGAACAATGAAAAACTTTCTTTGCAACAATTATCAAGCTCCAAAAAGTTTTTGGTTGTGATTGCACATGGAATTGAATGCCCAGTCATGCGCAAAAATTTACAAACTTTCAACGAACTCTATTCTAAATTTTCTGATCGAGTTTCTTTTGTCATGGTCAATGGTGTAAAAAACGAGGGATTAGAAACCATTAAACAAGAATCGCAAGATTACAAAATCCAAATTCCACTCGTAAAAGATGTTGATCAAAAAATCCTAAAAGCACTCGATATCGGAATATTATCTAGCACTGCTCTTATTGATCTTGAAACGAATAAAATACTTTATACTGGTGCAGTTGATGATCGAGTTAATCTGGATGTTGCCAAACCAGAAGCTAAAAATAGATATCTTGAAGATGCTTTGACGAGTGCGCTTGCTGGAAAAAAAATTAAAACGCAGAAAACTAAAGCTTACGGATGTAAAATATTAATAAACTAATTTTTTTAACATTAATTATTCCTCAAATAGTCTTTGCTTCAGGCGATTTAAGTTTTCGTCTAAACGATCAGTATGGTCGTTCTCACGATGTCTCTTCAGGGCCACCATTTAAGCTTGTTGCCCTAAATGATAAATGCCCTCAAAAAATTCCCAAACTAAGGGAAGAAAATTATTTAATAACTATTAATGAAGATAGTACTCGTGAACAATTTATAAAAAAATATCCAACTCATACCGTCCTTTTAGATCGTACGGACTTAGTGACCCAGTCGTTTAAACTAAAAAAACACGGTGATTTTGTCATCTTCGATCCGAAAACGGATAAAATTCTGACTCGTGGAAATGTTTTTCCTGAAAAAACTAAGAGCTGTGATCTTGATTATCAACCAGTCAGATTTTCAAGTTTCCAAAAGGATATTTATCCATCACTCAAGAAAGCATGCCTAAATTGTCATGCCAACCTGGGTATTATCAGTCTTTTTAATACAGCGGAAAATATTCAGAAATGGTCACCGATGATGTTAAGAACGATGAGATTGGGAAAAATGCCAGGTGGAGCAGATTTAGAATCAATTAAAACTGCTGATGGATTTACGAATCAAGATTTAAAAAAAATTACTTATTGGTTGAGAGCAGGAGCACCTGTTGACAAGAAAGATGAGGAGTTCATCAATTCAAATCAACGTGCAGATCAAGAAGAAACGATTCGCAATTTTGATTCGCGAAAACCTGATTTAGTACTTGAAGCACAAGAAGAAGTTACGGTTCCAGCAGTGGGGCCAGATTTTCAAAAAACATATAAATTTAAAAATACATTATCTGATGACGTATTTATTACTGATGCTTTTGTAGATAGCAATCTCAACGTGGCCCACCATCATCAGTTAACGGCCAGCTTAACTGAATTAAACAAAGAAGATGAAGAAGAAGGACATAAATATAAATATCTTGATGCTCTACCACTTGAAACGACAATTGATGGCCACAAAAAAAGAGGATTTCTCTTTGATTATAAAAGTGTTCTAGGCGTTTTGAGACAAAAAGGCTTTGTGTGGGTTGGTAGCGATTCGGCCAAACCACTCTTAGAAAAGAATTCGTGGCTTTATTTGAATGTACATTACGTTTCTTCCGGGCGCGAAGAAAAAAATAAGCCCAAAATTTATCTATACGCAAAGAAAGCTGCCGATTCACCCAATCTTAAACCTTTGAAAAAAATTCTACTCATTCCAAGCAGAAAAGATTTTTTAATTCCTCCAGGTAAAAAGAACTACACCGTTATCCTTAAACACAAAGTTTCGAAACCAATGAAACTTATTAAATATCTGATGCATGCTCATTATCGAGCGGTGAGCGGAAAGATCAGCATCAAACTTCCAGGGGATAAAACAGCGAGTTCAATTCTATCCATCCCCTATTATCAGTTCAAATTACCAGCGGAGGTTAGACCTGAAACCCCTCTCATACTTCCGACTGGTACTGAAATAGAATCAGAAATGGTCTTTGATAATTCTGGCGATAATGCCGCTAATCCCGATTCGGAAAGTGCCGTCAAAATAGGTTTAAGTTCAATGAAAAGTGAAATGTCCTATTCTCAGATCATTTATGAGGACATGCCATGATGGAAAAATTTCAGCTTGAAGATAAATCCATTTTCTTAGCAAGAATATGTCTGGGTCTTTTAAGCTTCTTTTATTTTTGTGGTCTTTGGACAGAAGTCGATATTTTTTTTTCCAACAATGCTATCGTTCCTTATGAAGTCATCCTTAATTTAAGCAGGGAAAATGCCGTTCTACCTTTGCTTAAATACTTTCAAACTTCATTGAGCGTCCATTTGCTCGTTGTAGTCGGGATGATTAGTTCACTTTTATTCGCGATTGGATGTTTGTCACGTTTATTCATTTTTTTAACTTGGCTTATAGTCATGGCCTTCTCTAACCGATTCCCGGATTTGTCTTTCGCTGCTGACAATACATTGAAACTGTCTTTATTTTGGTTTTTTTTCTTATCCCAAAAATATGAAAATAATTTTTTGAAAAGCTCCCTTCATCTCATGTGGATGATTCAAATTTTTTTAATGTATGAATTCTCGCTTTATCAGAAATTACTCAATCCGCATTGGTTTGGTGATTTTGATGCTCTCTTTTACGTCTTTAATTCTACTCATCTTTTAAAACCTGCTGGATACTTATTGAGTTCATTTCCAATGTGGCTTTTTAAGGGAATGACTTTAGTGACACTGATTTTTGAATTTGTGGCTCCATTTTGTCTTTTTATTTTTCTCCCAAAAATTCGCTGGATAATCGTGTCTCTGTTTATTCTTTTTCATGTAGGGATATGGCTTACTTTAGATGTAGGACTATTTTCTCTTTTTTGTATAGTTTGGTGGTTAACCCTTCTTCCTTCAATACCTCAATTAAAATTTGAACTTAAGTCTTATCAAAAATTCCAAAAATTTGAATGGAGTTTCATCTCCATCATTTTTCTCCTCATTTTCATTCAATCTTTAAATGATGTTTCGAACGAACGTTTATATGATCGTAAAAGCTGGCCAACAAGAATCTTGCATAAACTGCAGGCCAAACCAAACTGGAACATGTTCACAGAAAATCCACCAGTCGGTTATGATGGGTGGTTTATTGCTGATGCTAATGGCACTGATCTTTTTACCAATGAAAAAGTAACTTTCACTCCCCCGAATAATCATCATGTTTTTTACCCTAGCATCCATTGGAGGCTATTTCTGAGAAAGTTCAGACTTAAGCACCCCGGGCCGTTCAAGCAATTTTATGGAAGTTATTTGTGTAAACAAATAGATAGTCCCTCTGTGAAGTTGATCTTTATGAAAAAAGAATTGTCTCCAGCCACTGGAGATAAAATAGAAGAACAGACAGTGTTTTTAAAAGATTGTCTTGAAGGTCGTTAATGAGAAGTACTACTTTTGATTTAAGTTTTGTTTATTTGTTTCCTGCAATTGGAATTGCACTAGCTTCCATCGCGGTATTTTTTCCTTCAACATTTGGAACGATTCTCGCCTTTAATATTCTTTTTTTAAGTAATCATCACGTCATCGCAACCTACATGCGTCTTGCATACGATGTTGATCAAGAACAGCATAAATTCCTTATGATCTACTCACCTCTTCTTCTCACGATTGGTGTAGGGCTCATAGTCGGTTTCGGCTATATTTCCTGGCTATTTACCATCTTCGTCCATTGGCAATGGTTTCATTACGGTAAACAGAGTGAAGGAATTGCGAAAACTTTTAGCATCAAATATAAAAGTTCAGAGTCAGGTCCGATTTGGTTTAACAGAACAATTTTTTACATGACTCCGATTGTGACATTTCTCATAATGTGCTCGCGACCTGGTCGCACATTTTTAGGAAAGAAAGTTTTTCTTCTTCCTGTTTCACCAGAAAGTATGATGATTCTTGCAGCCTTTAGTGCGCTTCTATTTACTATCTGGATTTTTCTTCAGGCCCGTGCATGGATGAAAGGGACTTTAGCTTCTTTGCATTTTGGTTACCTACTCAGTCATCACGTCATTTATTTTGTAGGTTATGTTTTATTTAAAGATCTCACGACGAGCTGGATAGCACTGAGTATCTGGCATAATACTCAATACATCAGTTTAGTTTGGCACTTTAATACAAATCAGGTTCAACGATACTCCGGAAAATTTGGAAAATTTCTCACTCTCCTTGCTCAACCAAAATATGCTGCTCTTTACATGCTTGTAGGTGTTGCTGTTTCATTTCTTTTTTATAGAAGTATAGGGTTCGTCTCTAAGATAGGTTCACCAATGATTGGTTTCCCACTCTTTTTCATAGCTAATCAGATTGTGATTTATCATCACTATGTTGTAGACGCTTATATTTGGAAATTGAGGAAGCCTGAAATAAAAGCTTCTTTAGGAATTGCAGGACCTGTTTAACACAGGCCCTGCAAAAAAATTATTGGTCTAGAATTTCTTTTGTTTCTTCTACAAGAGTTCTTAAAAGCTCTTGTGTCTTTTTGTCGAGGTTCAGATCTTTTGTCTTAGAAGACATTGCCTTTAAGAATGCATTTGCACTGATCCCTTTCGGAAGAGCTGCTTTAAGCGGAGCTTTTTTTCCAGCTTTAACAAGTCCACCACCTTTGATTAGACGAGCAAGTTCAGCTCGCTTAGTGATGTCACCTGAAAGAATTTTCTTTTCGATGTCGGTTTTCAAAGGGCTTTTTGATAGTGCATCCCACTCAAGAAGAACGTATTTTTCAATATCGTGTTTCTTGGCCGCTTCTTTTAAATTACGTGGCATTTTTGCAATAAGTAGTGAGCGGTGAACTTCAGATTTTGAAATTCCAAGCGCTGCTTGAATTTTTCTTTCACTTGCCTCAGTAGCGATTTGGTAATTTAAAATACCGTCAGCTTTATCAACATAGTGAAGTTCTTCACGTGAAGAGTTTTCTGAGAACTGAATCGCCATCAATTCTTCTTCTGTTTTGTTTTCTAGGACAAAACAAGGAGCACTGATTGCTTTGTTGAATGTTAGAGCACGATAACGGCGCTCACCACAAATTAGACGGTATTTACCATTTTTGTCCTGGTGAAGAACAAGCGGTTGAATCAATCCGTTTACTTCGATGTTTTTAGCAAGATCTTTAATTGAGTCGTCGTTGAACTTCGTTCTTACCTGTTCCTTAACAACGATTTCTTTCATTTGAATTTCAGTGAGCTTTGCTCCTTGAAGAAGACGATCATCTGAAACTTTGAAAACATCTCTTCCGACTTTTTCAGAGAGATCTATAGTAGTACGTTCTTTTTTTGATACACGAGCAGCAAATGTCTTAGACATATTTTATTCTCCACATCCTTGAGGCGAAACAAAAATTAAAAATTACAGGTTTAACGATTTCCAAAGTTCTTCATAGTCACGACGTCCAGCGGACTTCGCTCCCATAATACAGATCGGTCTTCTCGTAGAGATCGACTCTTGCATTTGAACCATGTTACGAATCATCGGAGTAATGTTGAATGATTGAGAAAGCTCATCCATTCTCACTTTTTCGATTTTTCTACGCGGATTGACCATTGAAGGAATGATTGAAAATTCCAGCGACGGATTTTCAGTTTCCTTGATAATCTCAAATGTATCCATCAACTCTTCCAAACCATCAATTGAATAGTCTTGTGCCTGAGTGGGAATTAATACACGATTTGAAGCAACCAACGACATAATCAATTCGTCACCTAACATTGGTGGCGTATCGATGATGACGTAATCAAAATCAATTTTCGCATCTTGAAGACGCTTTCTTAATAGACGCTCTTTTCTTCCTGCTTCTTTTCTAATTTCTCCCTCTGAAAGGATGAGAAGTTTAGAAAGATTTGAAAGATGGCGGCTGGCCGGAACAATCTTAATGTTTTTGTAAAGTTTGCCTGTCATTTCTGGTGACACAACAACATCTTCGAAACCAACATCACCAATGAGCCACTCAGGAACTAGTGTTCTTTGAATTTGCACTCCGAATGTTGAACTTAAATTGGCCTGTGAATCCAGATCAATAACTAAAACTTTGTGACCTTTGTTGGCCAGATAACATGACAATTGGTAGCACTGCATTGTTTTACCAACGCCACCTTTGTTATTGCCGATCGTGATAACTTCCATGAATCACTCCCTCTCTTTTTTTGGATACTTATTTAAAATGTTCAAGCAATGAATATCAGATGTCAAAGAAAAAATGCCCCTATCAAAATACATAGGGGCGAGCGTTTTAAAAAATGTGTATTGATGATATCTTTTTAGAACACCTCAACTGGAAAAACTATGAAAGTGCTTTCGCTCCTGACCCTCGTTTTGTTCTTATCATCGTGTTCATCATCATCGAAAAAAAGTACTCCATCGAATTGGCACGTTCTCACGATGAATGAAGCACCTACCATTGGAACAACAATGGCCGGTCAAGAAATTAAGCTCGGCGGATTTTCTGGTTTGCAATTCCTCAATGAAAAAAATGGAAAACTCACTTTCATTACGATCACAGATCGTGGACCTAATGGAGAGATGATTGAAAAAGACCGTCCTTTTCTCCTCCCAGACTACTCACCGATGATTGTTGTTTTGAAAGCAGACCTAAGCGCCAAAACATTGACGGTCGAAAAAGAAATTAAACTGAAAAAGAAAAATGGTGAGCCTCTGACTGGTCTTCCACCATCGCGTGAAGAAGAAAATCCACTCGATATTTTCGGCCTGGTTTATTCAATTGATGAATTAGGAATGGACACAGAAGCCATTGTTACAGATGCAGAAGGTGGATATTGGATTGCTGAAGAGTATGCACCATCACTTGCTTACTTTGATAGCGAAGGAAAATTGCAAAAGCGCTTTACTCCTGACCATGAACTTCCACGCCAGTATAAGAGTCGCAGAACCAATCGTGGATTTGAGGCCATAGCAAGAAATGGAAACAAACTTTTTGGTTTTCTTCAAAGTCCCCTTGAAAAAGGACAAGATCAATCACTCATCGTGGAAGTCGACTTAGAAAGCTCTAAAACGAGTGCAGAGTATTTTTATCAGTTCGAAAAAGGTAACGATAAAATCGGCGATGCTGTTCATTTGAAGGATAATAAAATTTTAGTGCTGGAACAAAATGGAAAAACAGGACCTGAAGCTCAGAAGTCTATCCATCTTATTGAACTAGGCGAATCAGATTCAACAGTCAAAAAAACATTAGTGGTCGATCTGGCCCAATCTCCCTTTAAAGATATGGAGAAGATTGAAGGAATGGCGATCGTTGGAAACAAGCAAATCGCTCTCGTCTACGATAACGATTTTCAACTAGCGGGTCATACTGATTTTAAAACAGGTATCACTCCGCTCAATCAATCTAAAAATCAAATGCTGATTATCGATGTAGATCTAAGCTCGTTCTTTTAAAAGATCACGAATTTCTGCCAAAAGTTTTTGATCCGGTGTCGGCGGTGGTGTTGGCACTGGAGTACTTTTTTGTAGCTTAGAAAGTTGTCGTACCATCATAAAAACGGCGAATGAAACAATTAAAAAACTAACGACAGTATTCGCAAAAGTTCCATACTTAATGACAACGGCTCCACCTTCTAAGGCTTCTTTAAGAGTTTCGTAAGGGCCAGGATTTTTTACTCCATTTTTTAAAACCAAAAAGAGATTAGTGAAATCCACATTACCAAGAACATATCCAATGGGAGGCATGATCACGTCATCAACGAGCGATTTAACGATGTTTCCGAAGGCCGCTCCGATGATAACCCCGACAGCTAAATCAACAACGTTTCCTTTGACTGCAAATTCTTTAAATTCCTTAAGCATGAGTTTCTCCCTTGGTTACTTAAAAAATGGCATGTTTACCCTACTATTTCAAGCTAGTTAAAGTGATTTCAAGGATGTGTGAAACAGAGCGCAAAAACCCTTTTAAAACGCCTGTGAATAAGTGGCAATTTGATCTTTTAAGATGTAATTTACCAATGAAAAACGACATTCAGTTCATTAAAAAAGACCAAGGATAAACCTATGATCAGAGAAATCGACGCTCGCGAATTAAAAGAAAAAATGGATAAGGGAGAAACGTATCAGTTTATCGATTGTCGCGAACAAAACGAATGGAATGAAGCCCGCATTGAAGGCGCAACTCTTCTTCCCCTTTCTGAATTTGAAGCAAAATACCAATCAGTACTTACTGATAAAAATAAACCCATCATCATCCACTGCAGAAGCGGAAAGAGAAGTTTGAACGCTTGTATGTTTCTTCTCTCTCAGGGCTATTCGGATCTTACGAATGTTGAAGGTGGAATTTTAGGCTGGATTAACGAAGGGTATCCGGTCACTCAAGGATAAAAAATGTTAGATCTATTCGGTGATGAGCAGGAAGATGCTCACAAACCAACCATTACTGAAGCAGAACTTTCTGATGAACAGGTTTTGGTTGAACTAAAAAAAATAAAAGAAGAATTGAAAGATCAAGTTGTCGTTCTTGGACACCACTATCAGCAGGATGATGTTATCAGCTTTGCCGATATCACAGGGGATTCACTTCAACTTGCAAGAGAAGCTGCCAAGCTCGATAAACCATACATCATTTTCTGTGGTGTGCACTTTATGGCAGAAACTGCTGACATGCTGACAGCGCCTCATCAGAAAGTCATTCTGCCAGATTTAAAAGCAGGCTGCTCAATGGCCGATATGGCAAGAAGAAGCGAAATCGATCGCGCCTGGAAATTCATCACTTCTTCAACGAAAGAAAAAGTCATTCCTGTTACCTACATTAACTGTGCAGCCACATTGAAAGCTTTTGTCGGAGACAATGGTGGAAGTATCTGTACATCTTCGAATGCTGAAAAAGTTATTCGTTGGGCCCTTTCACAAGGTGAAAAACTTCTCTTCTTCCCTGATCAACACTTAGGAAGAAATACATGCTTTGAAATGGGCATTCCACTTGAAGACATGGTTATCTACAATCCGAATATGTTGAATGGTGGATTAACTGCTGAACAAATTGATAAAGCAAAAGTCATTCTTTGGTACGGCTTCTGTTCTGTTCACCAAGGCTTTACAAAAGATCAGGTTCTCGCAATCAAAAAGCGCGATCCAGATATGACAGTTATCGTACATCCTGAATGTCCTTTTGATGTTGTTGAAGCCGCTGATGACGATGGATCTACTTCATATATCATCGACAAAATTGCCAAAGCACCTGCTGGAAGTAAATTTGCGGTCGGTACGGAAATTAATCTTGTCAACAGACTAGCTCAGCAATTTAGCGATAAAACAATTGTGTCA
The DNA here is from genome assembly GCA_966211385.1 of uncultured Bacteriovorax sp. Lineage (GTDB taxonomy): Bacteria > Bdellovibrionota > Bacteriovoracia > Bacteriovoracales > Bacteriovoracaceae > Bacteriovorax. Next base: position 1,726 of record CBIHOP010000029.1, on the reverse strand, counting down.
TTGTCACCTTACCAGTGTCTTTGCACGACTATGTATCGCGTAAGACCGAGATGGCTACTTGCCAGTTTCCGTGCGATCAAAGAGAATAATCCCATCAATATCATCAGTGTTCCTGAGGATACAAAAAGATCCTCTCTACTCGCACTTGAAAGAATGTTGGATATTAAATAACTAAAGGGTTCATCATGATTTATGCAGACTATAACGGTAGCGCTCCTCTCTGTCAGGAAGTACGCTCATACCTCTTAAAACGTTTTGAAAAAGGCCCTTTCGCTAATCCAAACGCTATTCATCACCTGGGAGCAAAAACTCTTATGGGGATGGAGAATGCGAGGTCACTTTGTGCTAAGGTTTTAGGCGCAGACTTCAATCAAGTCATTTTCAATTCTGGTGCAACAGAAGGTATCTCGACAGTTTTTCACAGCGTTCTCGGTCAAATAAATCCACAAACAGACTGTAAAAATATCATCATCATTTCAGGTATCGAACATTCTGCTATCGTGAATACAGCAAACTACTATGCTGAAACACGCGGCTTTAAAGTACTCGTTCTTCCAGTTAATTCTCGTGGAGAAGTAAGTGTTGAAACACTTCAAACATGGATGCTTGATCATAAAGGAGCAGTGGCCCTCGTTTCGGTTATGGCCGCTAATAACGAGACTGGTGTTATCCAACCTCATAAAGAAATCTCAACTCTTTGTCGCAATTTTAATGTTCCATTTTTCTGCGATACAACTCAGTTCATTGGTAAAACGCCTTTCAACTTTAATGAATCGCAATTTGATTATGCCGTATGCTCTGGTCACAAACTTGGAGCAATGACAGGAACGGGAATCCTTCTTGTGAAGAATCCAGAAACACTTAGCCCACTCATCATCGGTGGTGGACAAGAAAAAGGTCACCGTGGTGGAACTCAAAACTACATTGGTAACGAAACGCTTGCAGTCGCTCTATCAAACCTCGAAAAAGGATTTGAGAAACTAGAAGCTCTAAGTGCCAAACGCGAAGAGTTCGAAGCTAAAATTAAAAAAGCATTTCCAGAAGTTGTAATCATCGGTGAAGGCGCCCCACGTCTCGCAACGACAACTTATATTTCTTATCCTGGACTTCACGGACAAGCGGTACAAATTGAACTTGAATCACAAGATATTTTCGTGACAACGTCATCAGCTTGCTCAGACAATATGCCGGTAACTTCAAAAGTCTTGAAGGCCATGGGTGTATCGGACGATGTAGGTCGTGGTGTAGTGAGAATCAGCTTATGCTTTAATTCTCCTCTAGACTATTACGATCAATTAGCTGAAGCCCTCACGAAGGCCTATGCCAAACTGACAAAGGTTAAAAGTTTTTAAGATGAAAAAGAATATTGTGTTTGCGAGTTTGATCGCTCTGGTGATTGTTGGATGTTCTAGTACAAAAGAAAACAATTCGGTATCGATCACTCCCGCCACTCTTGGTGTTGTAAAAAACAATACAATCCCTTTTCCACTCTACCTTACAGATAAAATCGAAAATCGTTCTGATGTTGAAAGAAAAACAAGCTCGAACGTCTTTATCGTTCATACTGGGCATTTTTTAAAGGCCAATCTAAGCAAACAAGAAAATGAAGCCATTTTAGAATCATTTGCTGGAACACGTATCAACGCGATCAATATTACGCTCGAAGATTTCATTATCGCTGACAAACTCGGAATCAGCTTAGACAAATATGCTTATAAGTTTTTAA
>CBIHOP010000028.1:0-15595 GCA_966211385.1 uncultured Bacteriovorax sp. | reverse complement strand
GGGGATGCTTCCAGCATCAGTCACTCCGACTGTCAGTGAAACAATGCCTGAAATTATCAAAATGATCGAAGACTTGATTAAAAATGGATTCGCTTACGAAGTGAATGGTGAAGTCTACTATCACGTTCCAAAATTTGAAGGATACGGAAAACTTTCTAAGGTTCAACTTGAATCACTTCAACATGGAATTCGCGTTGAGGTCGATGGTCAGAAAAAACATCCATCCGATTTTGTTCTCTGGAAACCCGCTAAACCTGAAGAAGGCTGGAGTTGGGATTCACCTTGGGGTAAGGGACGTCCTGGCTGGCACATTGAATGTTCAGCAATGGCAAAAAAACATTTAGGCGAAACCATCGATCTTCACCACGGTGGCGTGGATTTACTTTTCCCTCATCATGAAAACGAAATTGCTCAATCAGAAGCGGCAAACTCATGCCCATTCTGTAATAATTGGTGCCACAATGAATTTTTGAATTTCGGTTCAGAAAAAATGTCAAAGTCTCTTGGAAACGTTGTGACCATCAGACAATTCACAGAAAAATTTTCTGGTGCGATTTTACGTCACATTCTTTTGTCAGTTCACTACCGTTCAAAACTTGATTGGACAGAAGATGCAATCTCTAAGGCAATTGGAGAAATAGAACGCATTCATGAATGTGCACTTTCACTTGAACATCCTGTCTATAGTGACATTGTAGACAACGAAGAAATTAAAAAAGTTCAAAAAGCATTCACGCATATCAAAGAAGAGCTTGCGAATGATTTCAATGTGCCTGCGGCCATGGGAACATTTTTTGGTATTATCAAAGATACAAACCGTCTGATGAAGGATGGAGCTTGTAAAGAATATCTCAGCGAAGTTCAAAAAGTTTTTAACTTGATCAAAGAATCGACAGGTTTAGTTCATGACAATCCAGCTGAAATTTTAAAACAACTCAATCCGGCCCGCAAACACTTAGCTGGAAACACAGGTGGTGACGATGCGGAAATCGAAGCACTCGTTGCTGAACGATCAGTTGCACGTGCCGCTAAAAATTGGGGACGCTCAGATGAAATCAGAAATCGTCTCAATGAGCTTGGAGTTGTTGTAAAAGATAATCCGGATGGAACAGTCACTTGGAGTTATAAATAGGTGAACGATTCATTTCAACTGATTCCAATGACGGAAAGTGAATTTGTTGAATGGCATGTTCAAAGTAAAAATAATTATCGCGATGAACTTCATCGGAGTGGACTTTCTTTTAGCGAAGCTCAGAAAAAAGCTGATGATGATATGTCTCGTTTGCTTCCCGAAGGTCTAAACTCTAAAGATCAATTTCTTTTTTCCATGAAAGATGATGGTCGAAACGTGGGTATCCTGTGGTTTGGCATCAGAGGAGCGGAAGATAATCGTAAGGCCTTCATTTACGATATCGTCGTGAATGTTAGTGAGCGCGGAAAAAAGTTTGGTGAGCGTGCTTTGAAGTTGCTCGAATTTGAAGTTAAAAAAAGGGGACTTTCTCACATTGGTCTTCATGTCTTCGGACATAATCTTGTGGCCCGCAATCTCTATGAAAAAATGGGCTACGAAATTACCAACCTTAATCTCGAAAAAAAATTATGAGTGAACAAAAAAATGTTTTCACTGAAATGAATGGCGATTTTCCTGGAAATGCAGAATTTCAGAAGGCAGGGATGGATTATTCAAATCCCATTGAATTTAGAAAATGTGTAGAGGCGAGACGCTCAGTTCGCAAATATACAGCAGAAAAAATTCCCGATGATGTTGTAAATGATTGTCTGGATCTCGCTCTTCTTGCACCAAATTCTTCCAATCTTCAGGCGTGGGAGTTCTACCGTATCAAAGATAAAAAAGTTTGGGATGAAGTCGTCTATGCATCTTTTTCTCAACCAGCGGCCGCAACAGCAGCAGAAATGATTGTGTGTGTAGCACGCGCAGACAACTGGCGTGAACACTGTAAACTCATGCTCGAAGAATTGCATAAGATGCCAGTGAAGCCTCCGCGTTCAGCGATTCTCTATTATTCGAAGCTTGCTCCCTTTGTGTATACGATGGGACCTTTTTCAGTTCTCACTCCGTTCAAATGGCTTTTCAATACGATTGTTGGTCTTTTTAAAGTTGTTCCTCGAGAACCTATTTCAACATCAGAACTCAATACATGGGCCATAAAAACAACGGCGCTTGCCTGTGAAAATCTTATGCTCGCTTTTCGCGCTCATGGATATGATACTTGCCCAATGGAAGGTTTCGATTCATCTCGTGTGAAAAAAGCAATGGGACTTCCGCGAAAAGCAAAGATCGTTATGATCATAAGTGCAGGTAAAAGAGCTGATGGAGGGATCTATGGACCTCGCATTCGTTTTGAGCGATCTCGTTTTATTAAAACAATTTAGGAATTCTATGAAAATAATTTTAGCTGCTCTTTTTCTTTCATCACCGCTTTTAGCAACTGAACCTAAATCTGATTTTCATAGTCTCTGCAAAGCGACGTTTCAGTTTAAGAAAGAAAAACTTTCTATTTGTGATGAGGTCCAATCAAAACTTTTTTCTAAAACGGGGACAAGTGATATCGCTCCTGTGAAACCGACAGATCTTAAAGCTAAAGAAAGCCCGATCGATGGAAAAGTAGAATTTCTCGCTTTCAATGATCCTAATTATCTACCAGCGATTGCTTATTGCTATTTCGTCTATAGAAACTGGATCAGCCCAACAACTTTTTCCCCTGACGATATGGCCTCAAACGCTTCGGGCTTTTCGATTCTCAACGAGGATTTAGATAAGTATCAAACATGGCTGAAAACAAATACGGCCGGAAAACAATGTGAATCACGAGTGCTAAAAGAAAGTGAAGTGAGTGTTGTGAATCTTGCTGATACTTTGAAAAACAAAGTCGCACTCATTGGACTTAATCCCTATGCTTCACTTCAACAGGAAAATGCAACTATCGAAAGTGTCATGCAAGATATGATGCTGACACTTAATCATGAGCGCATTCACGCTTATCATGTTGCTTGTCCTGAATTTGAAAAATGGTCGATCAAAGAATGGGAAAAACTTCCATCGGCCAAGAAGAATGACTATATGAAAAAATATCCAAGTTATAACTGGACTGTGCCAAAGATTGCAGGACGTGAATATATTGGATTTCTATTCGAAGCGACGCCAGAGATGATTAATCCCCACGTCGCTAAATGTAAGCTTTAAACAAGGTATTCTTTCGCAATTTCTCTTTCGTTGTAGTTAGAGGCCATCGTATGGCCATAAGCTCCAGCGTTGTCGATAACAACGAGATCACCGCTCGAAAGTTTTGGAAGTTTTCTTTTTGTTCCAAAACAGTCTGATGTTTCACAAATTGGTCCAACGATATCTGTTGTGATCAGGTCTTTGTCCATCACTGCTGGAAGAACTTCATGATAAGCTTCATAAAGAGCAGGGCGGATCAGATCGTTCATTCCAGCATCGATAATTGTGAAATGGTTTCTGTCTGAAAGTTTTGTACGTACAACGCGTGAGACGAGTACACCCATTTTTCCAACGAGGATTCGTCCAGGTTCAAAAACAATGCGCGGACAGTGATCAGTCTGCGAATAGTAAAATTCATTTAAAGCTTCAGAAACGGTTTCCATATAATGGTCAATTGAAGCTAATTTAAGTTTCTCTTCTTTTGTATAATCGATCCCCAGACCGCCGCCGACATCGAGAAACTCCAACGGAATTTTTATTTCAAGAGCAAGTTTTGAAAGTTCCTTAATGGCCTGAACCGTTGCTTTCATTTCTGTAAGCTGACTTCCAATGTGAATCGAGAGACCAACAAGAGTCGTGTTGGTCCAGAACTCCTGAACCGTTAATGCTTCGATAATGTCTTCTTTCAAAAGTCCAAATTTATGCGTCTTGTTTCCAGTGGAAATATGTTTATGTGTTTTAGCGGCCACTTTCGGGTTTAATCTGAAGGCCACACGCGCTTGTCTTTTTTCACGACGAGCGACTTCATTTATCAAAGCAAGTTCTTCAATCGACTCAACATTGAATGAGTAAATTCCTTTTTTGCCGCTTTTTAAAGCAAGAGTAATCTCTTTTTCCGTTTTCGCTACACCTGAGAAGACGATCTTCTGCGGATCAATGCCTGCTTTAAGAGCTTTTTTCAGTTCACCGCCTGATACAACATCAGCACCACTTCCCATGGCCTTCAACTGTTTTAAAACTTCTGTGTTGGAGTTTGCTTTCAAAGCATAACAAACAAGGGGAGAAGGAATCTCGTAGCGTTTAGCACTGTTAGAAAAATGCTGAAAATAATGCTTGAGCGTTTTCTTACTGTATAAGTAAAAAGGTGTCGGTCTCTTTGCGGCAAGCGTTTGAAGTTTCACTCCATCAAAGAAGAGTTGATTGTTCTTGTATTGGAGGGGACTCGGTAGCATGTTGCCATTTGCTGTTTTGCTTTGTAATTTCATAAGAACATTATAGAAGTCAAAACAGTCATGAAGAAAGAAAAAAAATCAATATTTAAGCTCGAAACTCCTTTTCCACCTGGTGGAGATCAACCCAAGGCCATTAAGGAACTTGTGGAAGGATTTAAAGAAGGAAAAACCAAACAAACACTTTTGGGTGTAACAGGTTCAGGTAAAACATTTACGATGGCCAACGTGATAGAGGCCCTTGGTAAAAAGACACTTGTGCTTGCCCACAATAAAACACTTGCAGCTCAGTTATACGCAGAATTCAAAGAATTCTTCCCGCACAACGCTGTTGAGTATTTTGTTTCTTACTACGATTATTATCAGCCGGAAGCTTACGTGGCCGGAACTGATACTTATATTGAAAAAGATTCCGCAGTAAACGAAGAAATTGAAAAACTTCGTCACTCGGCAACCCGCAGTTTAATTGAACGTGATGATGTTATCGTTGTCGCTTCTGTATCCTGCATCTATGGTATCGGTTCGAAAGAAGAATATTCGGCAATGAAGGCCACGATCTCTGTTGGTGAAGTTCTCGATCGCGATGAATTTCTTCGTACACTTGTGGCCATTCAATATGAACGAAATGATATCGATTTCTCGCGCGGCTGTTTCAGAGTTCGCGGTGATATTGTCGAAGTCTTTCCCTCTCACGAAGAAAGCAATGTTGTTCGTATTGAGTTTTTTGGAGATGAAGTCGAAAGCATTGCTATGGTTGATCCGTTACGAGGAAAAGTCATTCAGTCGCTTCAATACGCTGTCATCTTTCCAAAGTCCCACTATGTTGTAAGTGAAGGACGTCTGAAATCCGCCATTCAAAATATTAAAATCGAATTACGCGATCGCATTCAAGAATTACAAGCACAGGAAAAACTTTTAGAGCGTCAACGAATTGAGCAACGAACGTTGTTTGATCTAGAGATGATGGAAGAGTTAGGTTACTGTTCGGGAATCGAAAATTATTCGCGACACTTAACGGGAGCCATGCCGGGAGATCCACCACCGACACTCATCGATTATTTTGATAAAGATTTTCTTATGATCATAGACGAATCTCACATCTCCATTTCTCAAGTAGGCGGGATGTATCGCGGTGACCGTGCCAGAAAAGAAAATCTCGTGAATTATGGATTCCGTCTGCCATCAGCACTTGATAACCGTCCTTTAAAGTTTAATGAATTTGAAGCTCGTCAAGATCTTGTGATGTACGTATCTGCAACGCCTGCCGAATATGAATTAGAACAAACGGGCGGAGAGTATGTTGAACAAATTATTCGCCCAACTGGACTTCTTGATCCCCTCATTGAAGTGAGATCGGCCGAAACGCAAGTAGATGATCTGCTCAAAGAAGTGAGAAAGACTGTTGCAAAAAATCAACGCGTGCTTGTGACAACTCTTACAAAAAAACTGGCCGAAGAGTTAACTAAATATTTCACGAGTTCAGGTGTTCGTGTTCGTTATCTTCACTCGGATATCGATACACTTGAGCGTATGGAAATTATCCGCGACCTTCGTCTGGGTGAATTCGATGTTCTCGTTGGTATCAACCTCCTGCGAGAAGGTCTCGACATTCCCGAAGTTTCACTCGTAGGTATTCTCGATGCCGACAAAGAAGGATTCCTTCGTTCGGAGAGATCACTTATTCAAACGATTGGTCGAGCAGCAAGAAATGCTGAAGGACGAGTTATTCTCTATGCCTATAAAACAACGAAGTCGATGGAGAAAGCGATAAGTGAAACACAGAGACGTCGTAAACTTCAGGAAGAATATAATCTTGTAAAAGGCATAACTCCTAAGACCATCAGTAAAAACGTCAGCGGTGGAGTTATCGAAACTCTTCGTGGTACGAAAAAAGAAAAAGGCCCTAAGAAAAAAGCAACAATTGAACATCTTTCAGCAGAAGGAATTGATAAACGAATCGAAGAACTTAAGAAATTGATGAAAGAAGCGTCCCGAGATCTTCGTTTCGAAGATGCTGCAAAAATTCGGGACGAAATCAAACAAATGTCCGAACTCCGAATCATGCTCTAAAACTAAAATGCTCAGTGATTTTTTATCACTGAGCTTTTCCTTTAAACTCAATCACTCAGTTCCATTTCCACACCGAAAACGCGCATTTCGTTGGCATTCAGCGTGCTCATTATAGTCCTTTAAAAAGAATCAAGATGATTTTGGTTTCATCCGAAACAAAACAATACGTTTTTCAAATTAAATTGATCAAGGACAATAAATGAAAACATGGAAGTACATTGCAAGTCTGGCCTTCGCCTTTGCTGTGAGTTCTGAAGCAGCAATGGCCGCACCGGTTTCTTTCGTCAATCCCACAATGTTTGGTGATGTGAATGTTGGTTCGACAAAGACGATCACGTACACAGTAAAAAACACCAGCAGCACTCAAGTTCGTCTTGATAGTTATTGGTTTAATGGAAGCAGTTCTTTTAAGCTGACAGGTGGTACATGTAAGTATGATCAATCGAGTGGCTTTATTGTTAAGGCCAGTAAAACTTGTACCGTTAACATTCAATTCGCACCAACAAGTGCAGGCGATTATAATGGTCAATACGTTCTAGGATACTATCCAGGAAAAACCTGGACGTGGACGGAAGCTTCTCTTCCTCTTACTGGAAAAGGAATTTCACCAACACCTCCACCGCCAACAGAGCCACCACCTCCAACAACACCAACGCAAGGATGGTTAAGAGTTGAAGGAAATAAAATCGTTGATGATCAAGGTCTTCAAGTCATTTTAAAAGGTGTAAACATCGCTGACCCTGAACATTTAAATACGAAAACATGGGAGCGACCTGGAGCAACTGCGAGAACAGTAGCAAACCTGGCAACAGATCAATATTTTGCAGAAGTTGTTCGTCTTCCTATACTACCAGGTAACGCTAATTATCCTGATGAAGGATGGTTCAGTACAACTAACGGTGGAGAAAAATATTTCAATGCTCACGTGAAGCCACTTGTTGATGAACTAACGGCAAAAGGAATTTATGTCATCATTGATCTTCACTATGTAAGTGACTATCAAAACCTATGGCCAAAGGTTCAACAGTTCTGGTCTTACATGGCACCGAAGTTTGCGAACAATCCCTACGTGCTTTATGAAATTTTCAATGAACCAATTCTTCCTGATAATTGGTCAACATGGAAAACAACAATTGCTCAACCAGCAGTTAATCTCATTAGAAGTGTTGCACCTCAAAATTTAATTCTTGTTGGAGGACCTTATTGGTCATCTCACATGGCCGGAGCTGCAACAGATCCTGTGGCTGGTTCAAATCTTGTTTATGTCGGGCACGTCTACGCTAATCAAACAGAAACGATGTGGAACACGCGATACCTTCCAGTCATTCAAAAATATCCAATGTTCTTTACTGAATGGGGATTTGAAACAGGCGGGACAGAAGGCGGAGATTTATCGTTCGGGACAGCATTTGAATCATGGATGCGCAAGTACAACAGCAGTTGGACAGCTTGGTCGTTTGATACTCTCTGGGGACCTCGCATGTTTAATTCTGATTGGACTCTGAAAGGCGGGACAAGTGGAGAAGGTGTATTCGTGCGAGATTTGTTGTTAGAAGAACATAATAGATAGTTTTTCACTGATATTCGTCATTCTTTTATCAAGAGGTCGGGACACCGACCTCTTTTTTTTTCTCTTTCAAAAGAAGTAAGTCATACGTTGCAATCTTGAATTGTGAATTTTTCTTCACATAATTTTTTATCATTCACAAGTCGGGACAGTGAAACTAAAAAATCGCGTCGACCACTATTTAACTATAAATTTTTCAACTCACATTTTCGCAAATGTTTTGCGTGCTACGTTCGGTCGAAAATTTTTTAGTAGGAAACTCTTATGACGATTTTAGTAACAGGCGGAGCTGGATACATTGGTTCACACGTCATTTCTCTCTTGGGAAAAAGAACAAAAGATATTCTTGTTCTTGATAATCTCTCAACAGGAAGAAAAGAAAATATTCTCCATGGAGAGTTAATCGTCGGTGATATTGGAGATCAAGCACTTCTCGATAAAATTTTTTCTACTTATAAGATAGAAGCTGTTTTAAATTTCGCTGGCAGCATTGTTGTTCCAGAAAGTGTTGTTAATCCAACAATGTATTATAGAAACAATACACTCAATACTTTTACTCTCATTAATACGTGTCTTAAATACGGAACGAAGAAATTTATTTTCTCATCAACGGCAGCTGTCTACGGAATGCCTGAAATCGGTATTGCTTCTGAAAAGACACCAACAAATCCGATTAATCCATATGGACGCTCAAAACTCATGACTGAGTGGATGTTGGAAGATGTGGCCAATGCCCATGATTTTTCTTATGTGGCCTTAAGATATTTTAACGTCGCAGGTGCAAGCAGAGAAGGGCAGATCGGACAATCAACTCCGAAGGCCACTCACCTCATTAAAGCGGCCGCAGAACTAGCGACTGGAAAAAGAGAATCAATGTCTATTTTTGGTGATGATTATCAGACATTTGATGGAACTTGCATTCGCGATTTCATTCACGTTGATGATCTCGCTCAAGCTCATTTAGATGCTCTCGATTATCTTGAAACAAATAAAAAATCGCAGGTTCTCAATTGTGGATACGGTTTTGGTTTTTCAGTGAAACAAGTTCTGAGTGAAATCGAAGCTTTAACAAGTCAAAAACTAAACGTGAAAATTTCTCCGCGCAGAGACGGAGATGCTGTGGCCCTCATATCTGAAGCTGAAAAAATTAAAAAAGTTCTGGGATGGGAACCTAAGTATAACGATCTCTCTTACATTGTTGAAACAGCAGTGAATTGGGAGAAAAAATTGGGCCAAATTTCATAAAACTTTAAATTGAACTTTTAGATAAAAATAATTAAAACGTTTTCTTCATTTGAGCGGAGTAACTATGAATCACTTAACATCGGTGACATCTGGCAATTACAAGAAGTCAGAATTCGATCTTGCATCTTATTTCTATTCAGATTCACCATTGTTCAAGCAAATTCGAATTGGAGAAACCGCCAGTCTTATTTTTGAAGTGTCATTCGCTATCTTTTTACTTCTCATACTTTCTCCAGCACTTTTATTAGTCGCCATTGCCATCAAACTCTTCATGAAAGGAGATGTTCTTTATTCACAAGTTAGAGTAGGGAAAGATGGTAAACTTTTTAAAATTTATAAATTCCGCACAATGGTTGCCGATGCTGAAGCCAAAACAGGTGCAGTCTTTTCAACAAAAAATGATCCGCGTGTAACGACTCTTGGAAAATTTCTTCGTGCAAGTCACCTGGATGAACTCCCTCAGTTGTTCAACGTTCTCAATGGAACAATGTCATTTGTTGGACCTCGTCCTGAGCGTCCAGAATTTGTTAATGTTTTTAAAGAAGAAATTCCAGAATACACAAAAAGACATGCGGTAAAACCAGGTATCACTGGCCTCGCCCAAATTTGTCTTTCTTACGATGCAAAAGCTTATGAAAAAATCGAATTTGATCTTTTTTATATAGAGAACCGTGAATCAGTTATTCTTAATGTTTTGATTAGCTACTATACAGCGCTCAAAATGTTCAGTTTTTTTAAGAACATTTAATCGTAAGAGCGAAAGTGCAAAATCAAAAAAGTCCTTTTAACCAGGCCATACTTCTCATTGGCGCAAGAATCTTTGGAGTCATTTTTTCCATTGTGATTCCTATGTATCTGGGGCGAAAGCTTTCTGTTGAGACCTACGGAACTTATAAACAGATCATGCTTTATTTTTGGTTTGCACAAGTCGCTCTCAATTTAGGTCTGGATGATTCGGCCTACTATTATCTTCGTTGGGAACCGAAAAAGTTCCCGCTTTATAGTCTTAATGCTCTTGGGTTTAATCTCGTGATCACCGGAATTTTATGGCTGATCATGACAGTATTTTCACATGAGATTGCCACTCTTTTAAATAACAGGGAACTGGAAGCCTATCTTCCAATTCTTGGTTTTCTCACAATGGTGACTGTTTCATCAATGCAAATTGAAGGAATACTCATTGGGATGAATCGTTTTAGAGAACGTCTCGCTGTTGAAGTAGGGATTGAATTTTTAAAGTCACTAGCGATCTTAGGTGCATTCTTTTATTTCAATTCAATCATGGCGGTCATGATTTTGCTCAGTGTGCTCATGAGCATTCGTCTGCTTTTCACGCTCAAAATTATTTTAAACTACAAGAAAAAAGAAAATCTGTATTTCTCAGAGGCACCTGCGCTCTTAAAATCGCAATTAAGATTTGGTTTGCCGCTGGGGGCATCCCGTATCCTGCAAAATATTTTAAACGTTGAAAACTTTTTCATTTCATCATTTTTCTCTCTTAAGCAGTTTACATTTTATACAGTCGGATGTTTTGAAAATCCGCTTGTAAATGCTACTCGCACATCAATGTACGAAATCATAAATATCGAAATGATCGATGCTCTTAAAAATAAAGGTCCAAGCAGTGCAATTGAAGTCTGGCGTAAGATGAATCGCAAACTCTATTTGATCATCATTCCGCTTGTTGTTTTCATGATCTTTTTTGCTAAACCAATCATCGTTTTTATTTTTTCTGACAAATATCTCGAAAGTGTTCCTTACTTCATGGTTTTTAATGTTTACCTTCTCGTTGGCGCCCTCAATCCAGAGCCGCTTTTTAGGGCCTCGAATCAAACACACATTGCTCTAAAAATTAAAACTCTTGGACTTCTCATTGGGTTAGGACTTTTTGCAGCAGGAGCTTTTATCGGCGGGCCCATTTGGGCATTAGTTGGAAAAATACTCGGCGTTTTCCTTATGAATCTGACAGGTCTTCTTCAAGGAGTAAAACTTCTAGAAGGAAAATTCACTGATCTTTTCGTTTGGAATGAGCTTCTTTTGGCATCACTCCTTTCTGCGCTTTTAAGTGCAATATTAAGTTTTGTTTTTTCTTATGTACTGTGGGCGCCATTCTGGATTTTAGCAGCTAGTTTTAGTCTTTTCTGTCTTTCGTTTTTAATTTCGGCAGTATGGACAAAAATAATTTCGGATGAAGAGATTTTTCTCATCAAAAAAACAATCCAACAAAAAGTTTTACGAGTGGGTGTAGCATGAAAAAAAATGTGCTCATCATCGCACTTAATGAAAACTGGACAGGAATAAGCCGATTACCAAGCGGACTTGATCGCGCAGGTTTTAAAGTTTACGCTCTCTGCCCGAAGAACAGCCTCATTGCTAAAACAAAATATTTAGTGAACGCCATTCTCTATCCAACTTTTACTTATTCTCGTTCTAAACTGGTTTTTATCTGGATGATCTTTGCCATGTTAAAGTTCCGTCCGGATGTTGTTCTTCCCGGAGATGAAGATGCAATCCTTGCTATGCAGGAGCTTGCTCGTCTCACCAAAAAACTTCCTTACTTAAGTTTTATATCGAAAAAATTCAGAGAATCTCTTGGCCCAGAAGAGTTCGATTCACTCGTATTAAGCAAATCTGATTTTCAAGAAAAGTGTAAAGAGTGGGGGGTGAGAACACCTCAAAATATTATTGTTAACAATCTTGATGAGGCCATTAAAGCTTCTGAGCAATTGTCTTTTCCACTCGTGATCAAACATGATTCTGGTTATGGCGGGAGCGGAGTTTATATTTGTGAAAACAGTGGTGATTTGAAAAACCATTTTCAAAAAATAGGAAAGGCTTCATTCACGACGAAAGTTAAGAATCAGATTAAAAAGACTTTCTTCGTGACCGTATTATCTTCAAAACAATCAATCTCACTCCAGCAGTACATTGATGGAGTGGTGGGGCTTGCCCCTTTCTGTGCTCAAAATGGGAAAGTGTTTGCGATTAATCAGATGATGAATATCAGAACTTTTCCTGGAAAGACGGGACCTACGGCCGTAGCAGAAGGAATTAATAACGAAGAACTGGAATCATTTGTAAAAATCGTAGCGAAAAAACTTTCGTTAAACGGCTTTAATTCGCTCGATTTCATCATTGATTCCAAGAGCGGGACACTTTTTGTTATTGAACTTAATCCACGACCAACTCCCAGCTGTCACATCGGCGAAGGACATATCGTGAATGATTTATGTGAATTTTATTTCAATGGTTTGAACAATAAACCTTTAATGAAAAAAAGTTTTCATCCCTATGTGATTGCAATGTATCCGGGAGAAAAGAGAAGAGATCCGCATAGTGAGTATCTCAAATCTTCTTTTCATGATGTCCCGACTGATGATCCAGAATTATTTAAAGCGATCGAAAATTTGTATTCGTGATGAGTTTAGTGAATTTGGAAATAAATTAAGTTTTTATTTTGATGTTAATGATGTAGTTATGCGCATCAAATTCTAATAATAGTACTTTAAAAAAAGGATGAGAAAATGAGAATGAAGCAAGTGGCGATTTCGCTTTCGCTAGCAACAATGCTCGTTTCAGGACCAACAGTAGCAGACACTGCTGGAAGCACTGGAATGATCAATTACAGATGGATGAACCAAATCGTCAACAAGACTCCAGTAGCACCTTCAGCATGTCCTGAAATCAATACTGATATCTACGGCGCTGGTTATTCAGTAACTCTTAAAAGAAGCTTCTACGGAAACGTAGCTGCTATCGGTTCAACTTATTTCCCAAACTCTGGAGCATGGGCTTCAGTTGGTGTTGGTCCAATTAAGAATGACTTCTCATTCATTACAAGTAACATCTCAAACATTTCTGAATTAGAATTTGAAAAGAAAAAATCTCTTCCACTTTCAGCTGACGAAGTTTCTCGTTGGAAAGTTACAGACAGTGCTTACTGGGAAACGAACGGTGGTGTTTCTCTTTATGTTGGTACAGGAATTATGCCAATCGATCTTGGTGTATTCGTTGTAGCAACTGGTGGATGGGCAAACTACTTCCAAAAAACTGGTCCAAATCGCGTTTACGTAGAAAGATCAAAAAAGACAATCCGTTCAGTTAACGTTGGTGTTGGTGTTGGCCGTCCAAACGCTTCAATCGACAGAAACTTCGAAAACATGAAAGGTTTTGCTTATGAATTCACATTAGACAATCCTTCAGCAATCGAAGCATTCGAAAGATTCATGGCCGGAGATCAAACTAAAGCTCAAGAACTTGAGTCTCTTGAAAGATCTGGTGTTAAGAAAATTTCAAGCCTTCAAGAATCTTACTCTAGCTGGGCACGTGCTTTCGGTTTAACAACTCCTTTTATTCCAGTTCTTGCTTTCAAAACAACGACAACATCTTCATACGATGTTCTTGAAGAAAATTCAGTTTGGGATGAGCAGGTGATTAAAGATACAGGTGCATACGTAAAACAAAGAAGCGTATTCATCGGTGGAACTCAAATCAACGAATCTCGTTCATTCATGGGTGGAAAAGTTTTCAAAGATTTCCCAGGTCTTGATGGACGTGCAAAAACAGAATCAAGCTTCGGTAACTTCAAATTTGCTTACCAGTCTAACTGGGGACAAGAAAAACGTTTAAGAAGATACATCAATAAAGTTAAAGCTCTTACTGGTCTAGTTGATGAAACTTGTGCAACTGTTCCAGCTTTCGACGATACTCTTGGATTTAACCAAGTTGTTCTAGAAATGAACTGGTCAGATGAATACGTTCAAGAACTTGCTGGTACAAGAAGCGCAAGCGCTAATCCAAATGCAAACATCAACCTTCTTAAGAAAATTAAAGCTGCTGCTTTAAACTTCGAAGGTGAAAAAAAACTATCTTCTATCTGTGCTCCTTCAGAAGGTGGCGACATCAACTCTGATTCTTGTGGACCACAAGGTGCTTCAGTTGAATCAATCTTCGCTAACCTTGAAACTTATTCAAACAACATGAAAAAGTTCAAAGCTGACAGAAAAGAATTCGCTAAAAACTTAACAAATTTCGGTCAAGAAGTTTGGAAATCACCAGCTGTATTCAAAGCTTTCTACGAGCGTGGAAAACTTTGTGGACAAGAATTTAGATACGAAGTTTCTGGACAACGTTTAACTCGCCATGCGGTTGTTCGTAAGTTCAACTTCACAGAAGCTTGTAACAACTAATAAACGTCTAAAGATTTTAATGTTTTCAGTGCCTCGCGACCATACAGAATGTATCGGAATCGAGGCACTTTTATTATGGTCGTATCTTTATTGAGAATTAATTTATGAAAAGACTGTTCCTCTTCCTTGTTGTCCTTCCGAATTATGCTTGTTCCTCAAGCATCTTTATGACTTCAGGCCAATATGACAGAAACTTAGATCCGGCGACTCAGGCTGCGATTACTATTAATTTAGATAAAACATACCAGACCATTGATAAAAATTTTTACGGATCACACATTGATTCTTTCTCTGAAATTCCAGAGACAAAATTAGTTCATGAATTGCAATTAGGTAAAATCAGAATCGGCGGAAATGATTTTGATGTTTATAACTGGAAAAACAACAAAACGATTAACGTTAGAGGCGAGTTAAAAAACGCTCCAAGTTTCACATCTCTTCACCAAGATATGGAAGCTTATAAAGTTGATGGGATTTTTCAAGTTAACTTAACAGGCTACCAACCAGAAAAAGTAAATAACTACTTCCAAATTAAACGCACTTTTACTCCAGAAGCAGCGTATGAAATGATTAAAATTTTGAATGGAGAAAAACAACTTAAGATAGAAAACGTCAGCCTCGGAAATGAATTCTCAATTTGGAATGAAACCCATGCAAAAATTTGGGAATCAGAAGATGCAATCTCTGCTGATGACTACATAACAAGATATATTCAATATGCTATTGCCGTTAGACGTGCTCAGGAAGAAGTAAATGGAAATGCCGACAGTATCAAACTGTGGGGTCCTGAAATGACGTCTTCTTGGTATGACTGGAACACAGGAAACTTCACGAAAGATTGCCAGTGGGGGGACATTAGAGGGCAGGTGAGTTGCTCTTATGGAAATGGCCAGTTCACTAACTTCATCCCGTATTTTCTTGATCGTTTAAAAAAAGCTGAAGCAGATACAACAATCAACCCTAAGGGATATAAACTTTTAGATTATTTCTCAATCCACTATTATCCAAATTTTAGAACTAAAAATTCAGATCCAACATCTGTTGTAAAAGATCAAAATGGAAAACAGCTTGTCGCTGAAATGCTGGAATCAACACGTCTTTGGAATGATCC
>CBIHOP010000027.1:0-15863 GCA_966211385.1 uncultured Bacteriovorax sp. | reverse complement strand
TATTACAAAGTTGATTACGAAAGAATCACGATTCCAGAAGGAAAGTATTTTGTAATGGGTGATAATCGCGATTTCTCTTACGATGCTCGTTACTGGGGATTTGTATCACATGAACAAATCAAAGGGCGTGCTATGTTCGTTTGGTTCTCTCTCATTTTCCCATTCGGTGAGAACTCATTTAAGTTCCGCCCATGGAGAATTGGTACACCAATTAACTAAAAATTTTCGTACAACCGTCGTTACCTTCGATGTTTTCCCATCGGAGGTCACGATGCTCTCTTCTTAAATAATTTCTCAGCCAATTTTTCAAGATACCATCACCATGACCATGAATGATTGTGACAAAAGGGATTTCACCAGTCACCACTTCATCAATAGACTGCTCACAGACTTTTTGAAACTCTTCTAAGCGCATTCCACGGCAATCAACCTCGATGTCACCTTTTACTTCACGTTGAATGTGAACACTGACTTTGTTTGCAGGTGGTTTTTGACCTGAAGGATAACGAAGAGTATCCGGCGAAACCCAGACAGATACTGAACCGTAATTAACCTGAACTTCACGTTTACGGGCATTCAGCTGTACGGCCTTTACTGTCTTTTTAAGAGCGACAGAAAACAAAGTTTGCTGCAATTGGATCTCATCATAGGCAATAGGTTTTAAATGAGAATAGACATCGTTATTTTCGGGTTTTGATTTTTTCTCGTGCACCTCTTTATTAAGGGCCGACTGAATATTACCCATCTCATTATTAAACCCACGGCGGTTTGTAATCTGACCAGCTTTGACATCACTTAGAAGTTTATCAGCTTGATCGAAGATAGCTTTAATTTTGCGAGAGTACTCTGCAAGAATCTTTTCTCTTTCAAGGAATAGGATACCTTCCATCGAAGCTTTTTGATTTCTTAATTCAATTTGTAAATTTCTGTTAGTACTTAACACTTTATCAAGATCAATTTTCTTTTGGGATAATTCTTGAAGGAGAGTCTCATAAGTAACTTGCTTATTATCGAGCAAGTCTTTTGCTTTCTCTCCAATACTTGTTTCAAGTCCAAATTTAGCAGAGAGATTTTCAAATATTTTGAAAGCTAATGAACTTCCGGGCTCACCCAAAATCAGTTTGTAAGTAGGACGGTTCGATTCGAAATCATATCCTACGTGAGCTGATACATAGTCAGTTCTTTGATGCATGAAAGTTTTCAAAACCTGATGATGGGTCGATAGGACCACTTTAGATTGTGAGCGGGCATGTACTTCGTCCAGGAAAGCGATAGCAAGTGCGGAAGCTTCTTCAGATGAAGTTGAATTAAAAATTTCGTCGATAATAATGAGATTCAAATCATCAAGAGATTCCAGCAATTCAAGATAGTATTTCGATTCTGATGCGAACGAACTTAAACCTGCGCTTAGATTTTGATGATCATGGCTGAAGTAAAAAAGATTTTCGACAGGATGAATATCAGCATTGTTTGCCGGAACATACATTCCCATATGCAGAAGAATAATAGAAAGAGTTAGTGATTTTAAAGCTACGGTTTTTCCACCAGTGTTAGGACCGGAAATTATCAAACCCTTGTGGCGTGAATCCAGTTTCAAATCGTTCTTAACTGGATTTTTCACAAGAGGATGAAATAGTCCTTCAATATTAAAAATGAATTTATCATTTAGACGAGGCCTTATATGACCTTGCTTTTGAGCATAAGTAGCTTTGCTGTTCAACCAGTCAATCTCGGTTAAGAAAGCGGCCATATCTTCAAGATCTTGTGAGAAAGCGTGTATGAATTTACTAAGATCAATCGTGAGTTTCAAAATTGTTGATTCAATTTCAGAAAGAAGGTGAATTCTTTTGTTTCCTTTTTCTCTTACTTCTAACGGTTCAACAAATAAAGTCATTCCACTTTGCGAACGTCCTACGATAGGTCCAAGATCAGCTTGATAAGAATCTGATCTAACAGCTAAAACATATCGATCATTGATAATGTCATAACTGTCCATTTGTAATTTAGCTGAATATAAATCGGTCTTAGCAGTTTTTTGGATTGTAACTCTCAGATCATGTTCAAGGGCCAGAACTTCTGCATAGAGTTTTTTTAACAGTGGATGACGTTCGTAAGAAACATTTCCACTGAAATCTACAAAATCTCTCAGGGGATTTATAAATCCTCGTTTGAGTTGACTTGCCCTTCCCGAATTATGTTCATAAGCATTCTTGAAAGAAATAGGACTAAAAAATGAATGCGTCTCGAAAACACATTCAATAATTTGCGCGAAAAAATTGAGTTCCTTCGCTTCAAAGAATTTACCTTTTTTGATGTCCTTTAAGTTGGCAAATGTTTCTTTTTCAACCGGAAGCATTCTGACTTTGGAGTTAAACTGAAAATTCAGATCATCAAAATTCTTAATATAGTTTTCAAGCTGATCCAGCTCGAAACTTATGGCGTCACTTTTTTTACTTAAAGGTGCAGCTTTGAATTTTTCTTGATTGTTTTCAAAGTGTGCTAATATCGAAATATCAGCTGAAAGTTGGGACCAATCCAAAAGTTCAAGCGCTTCAGTATTACCATTTAATAAATTAAGACTCATGATTCAAACTCATCAACAACTATTAGAGACATCAAGAGAATATAACACTCTCTTCTCGAAAAATGAATTTTATCCAATTCAAAAGGCCTATACGACACCTCATTACTTAGTCTTAGTTATAAGATTTCCAGGCAAGACAGTTGGTTGTTACATTGGGCGTGGTCACGGTTATGAAGGATTCCAATTTTCGGAGAAGATCGCCCCCTCATATTTGAGAATACAGGATAAGTTTTTGGATTATTCGCGCAAATATCTGGTTGGTGCCAGAATGGGACGCATTCAGGTTCATCCGGACTACCAATCTTTTAGTTTTACTTTTAAAAATGAACATCCAAATAATGAATTTATTTTTGGTTACAAAGAACACCAGCTTTTTTTCATGCGGCGTGAACGCGATCAAACTTATTGTAGCTGGAGTAATGCCGTAACTCTTGACGATAGTTCAAAGTTATTAAGGAGCTTAGGAGCGACTTCCCTAGTTACGCATGAACAGAAAAAACAAACTATTGATCAATACCTGGAAGGCGAAGAAAAAAAATCAAGTGGAAAACTCGTTCAGAAAAAGAAAGAAAAGTTTCTCATCAAAAAAGTTGAAAATATAAAAAACGATTATGATTTAGTTCTCAATTTCGAAAAAATTGAAGAAGCCCTAAATGCTGACAAGATCGACTTGAGCAAAAATATGTTTGAAGGATTCGGGCATAAAATTAAGTTTTCAGGCGCTGAAAATGAGTGGCAAAAACGTGATTTGATTTACCAAAAGATTAAAAAATTAAAAAAAGCAATTGGCATTTTAAAACAGAGGTTAGACGACACTCAGCTCGAATTAGAAAATGTTCGTGCAGGTAATTTTGAGTTTGAAGTCACTAAAGAAAAGGCGATTCCCCTTCTATGGAACAATTCACTTTCTTCTAAAAAATCTTCGCTACAAAATCAGCACAATATAAAAAATTTTAAATTAAAGAATGTAACCGGCGTGATTGGTCTCGATGCTAGCAGTAACGATGCAATCAGGTCTCAGGCCGCTAAAGATCATTGGTGGTTTCACATCGATCAATATACCGGCAGCCATTTGATATTAAAAACTGATGATCTTAGTCAATTAACACAAGATGACTACAGGGCCCTCGGATCATTTCTGCGAGATCAATCAAAGCTCAGCATAGACTCGATACCCCTTATGTTTAGTCAGGTTAAGCATGTTAAAGGAATTAAGGGTGTTCAGGGAAAGGTTACTGTGAGTAAACCCAAATATCTTCAGTGCCACTATCTGTCTTGGGCAGAAATAATTACCCTTCTTTAGTCCACATTGAAACCTTTCCTTACGCTCTATAGAATAGAAGTTAATATTGAGGTTAAACCATGAGAATTTTTATCCTTTTAACTTTCCTTTTTTTAAATGGCCCAGTTTGGTCACAGCAAAAAATTGAAGAAATCGAACAGTTCGAAATAAGAAGCTATTCGCCTCAGAAGCAAGGTCTCACCGACCTCGTTTACGAAATTCGAATGGATAATCTCACTGAAATGCTTAACAAAACTCAAACTTTGGGCAAACTCACTGATGTGCATTTCAAAATTTATTGGATGAATCCAGATAAATACAAAATTGAAGTTTTAGGATTACCAAAAGGTTTTCAAGAAATTCGCAATGATCTAACGACATTGATCAAAGGAAAACTGGAATTCGTTCTTCCTGAAACATTTTCAAAAAAGTTTGAAGGCTACACTCTTAAATCTGAAGCATCTTCAGAGGGAAAACTCATCAAAGCTGTTGATGAGAAATACAACATGCAAACATCAGAAATCGATATCATTTTCGATAAATCAGCAGTTTTAAAATCTATCGAAACTAAAGCGCCGATGTCTGTTGTGAAAAATAACTTCACTTATTCACCTAAGGCATGGAGCAATAACAAACTCGTTCTTGATAAAGTAGTTTCTACCACTCGTCAGGGAACCAGCGTTGCAACAACGACTAACACCATTGAATATCTTTCAGTTGGCGGATTAGGTTTTCCTTCTAAAATCATTGTAAAAAATGTACAAGAGGTCACTATTCCTGCGAACGGAAAAGAGAAAGAAAAGAAAGTTAAAAATGAAAACGGTGCTACTTTGCGTTTTTCTAAATACGAAACGAATACTGGTAAAGCACAGCGATTCATGGAAGAAGGCTTGAGACGTTAGGATTTGAATGGCTAAAAAGCTATCCTACAATTACTCATTGAAATGGTTGTTAATTTTAACGACGGCCTTTGTTTTATCTTGTTCAAAACAAGAGTCTCCTACAATTGAAACTGGCGAAATACGTTCTCAGCAAGAAATCGAAAGACTAGAAGCTTGTAGCCATGTGAACTTCAATACTGGCGTTCTTCTACATCAAAACTCTCTCATGTTATTTAAGTGTACAAAGTGGGATCAAGAATTCCCGCATATGTACAATGCAATGAAATCAATTCGCCAGGATTCATGGGATCATTTGATTAAGCCTATTGATCAGGCATTTATTTCAGACCACGCACGACGTGATCGTTTCTTTAGCAACATTCGCGATCTTGATTCTAAAAACGGTCTGGATGATTTGAGCTATGTTTTAGTTTCTCTCAATGAAACTAACTTTTTCGATTCTACAAAAGCGATGTTCAAATGTGTGGAAAATGCAGGCGATCCACTCTGCCTTGAGCGCCAAGGGAGAATACCCCTTAAACGTTCACTAAAGAATATTGTTAGCCTCATAGATATCGAGCAGGAAACGATTGCTCGGGCTTCGAGACTCGTTCGACAACTTAATAAAGCATTAGGTGATAATCAAGAATCAGTTCGAAAAGAAATTAATAAATTTCGTGCCAACCCATTATACATTCCACTACGTTTAAAACTCATTGATGCTTTTGCGCAAAAAATCAAGTCAGGTTTAACAGCGGAAGATCGCACTTTTCTTTCAAAGATTTTTTTGACTGGGACGACTCAAGGTAATGAACCTTGGATATATGAGTGGATGCAAAACAGTAAAATGAATCGTCAGAAGTTTCGCGATTTAATCGAATATCCAATTCTCGTTAATCCGGATTTCGCTGCAGAGTTTAGAGGAATTGAAAAGGCATATGATTCGAACTTCTCTTGTACAATAAAATCTTCTCAAGAAGCTAACAAGCTAATCACATTTGATTTCAAAAAACATTTTTATGATTATGGACAGATCATTCGCAACGAAGGAATGAAAGACTTCTACGATTTTGCCAGTGAATCCATGGTTGGTTTAAAGCTTTCTACAGAAATCTGTCGTGAGCTTGAGAAAAATAGTTACGGTGTTAACTTACCATTGGCCCTTTCGCGCTTATCTCAATTTCTTTCAGAAAAAAGTCGTTATGATCTCATTAAGTTTTTAGTGACGAGCACCACACTTAAAGGAAATCCGGACAATACGTTCGCACAAAATCTCTACTTACCTGACTTTGCGACGGGAAATATTTTTTCTACTGCTAATGCTCTTAATAGTGAGATCTCAACTTCTACCAGAGAATTTTATCCGCTCGTATACGACATTCTTAAAAACTTCCCATCAGAAGCATATATTGATCTAGGTATTTTATTAGAGGATGCTTTCAAAGCAGAGAATGACGGCAAGGCAATTGGCGTTGCAGATTATTGGAATTTTTTCACCGATGAGGAAAAAAACTTCATTTTCAATTTTGTTGATCGCCACTTCGACAAAGAAACAAATTACGTACTTCTTTTTGATTTTTATTCCAAGTTTTTAGATGACCTCTATGATGTCCAGCCACTCTTGAAAGACAGCTGGTCTGGCACTGATGAAAAACGCGAAATCTCATATCTGGCTCTGCAGGACTTTTTCTATAATCTTGCAGGTAAGGAAACTCTTTTAGATTTTAAGAAGTTCTTTTCAAGAGATCACATATTAAGAGTTTTAGAAGTAATCTCAAATGGCCAAAAAATTGCTGACAAAGCAAAAGCAGATTTGAACGATAGATACTCAGATGATTACGTAAGACAGATTAGGACAAATAACTATCAGTTCAAAGTAACTTACAATCCGGGCAATAATACTTTCTACGATTCTGAAGCAGTTCTAGATTGTATGAAAAAATTTAATGAGCTTGATAACGGTTTTTATCATCTCGTACGCAATCTACCTTCGGCCTGTACAAAAATAACTAACGAGAACATAGCTTTTAGATTGTATGGTTGGTTGAATTCAATTGAAAATTCATACCTGGAATTTAAAAAGGGCTCTAGACCTGAAGATTCATTATTTAACGACCAAGGCCTTTTAAGTCCATTAATGTTAAACACTACAATTGCTACGACGAAATTGTTGGACACAATTTTAGGTCCACTAGACTCAAAAATCCCAACGAAAGGTGGTGTTGATTACCTTCTCGAGAGCTTGCGTTTTCATTTGGTTGAAAAGAAAGTTGCATCGACTATTGAAAAAAATATTGATCTATTAAGCAAATATGCTGACATTAACAGCGCCAACAACATTCTTTATCGCAATACACTTATTAGAAAATTCAGTGACGATGACGTTTTCAAAGAAACAAACACTGTTCTCGGTAATATCTCAAGTTTGTCACAACAATACGCTGAATGGGTAAAAAAAGGTCAACTCGCAGAAACGCAGAATAGATCATTAGGAAAATATGATCCGAAGTATTCATGCGCTCAAGCTGTGAATCAGGTTGTTTCACCATATCCTTGTCCTTCAGTGGAAATAATTAAAAAGCATACAAACGGAATGCTGAACTATTTAACAACGACTCATGATCCTGCAGTTGGTTCTCCACTTTCATTGTTATTAAAAGCTCTGAAACCGGACGAAGGATTGTTCATTCCTCATAACGGCAAAAATCCGTACAAATACAGAATGTCTCTGAAAGAAATGTTCCAGTATTTTTACGATGCCAGTGATCGCAATTTAAAAGTGAACAATATGGATATGCTCTTTGTTAATGAAAAAGGGCAAGCCTCTCGAGAGAACGTGACGACACTTGAAAGAATTGAAACTGTTATTCGCGAAGTTCGATTCGGTAACAACTATCTAGGGACTGCGTTTTTAAATGGAATTGTAACGGCTGATGATTATAACGAAGAAGCAAAAGAAAGAAGAAAATTACTTTCTCGTTGTTTGAAAATTCCAGGTATTCGCTGTGCTCGTCCTATGTCCAAAAATGATCTTCGAATGGGAAGAAACTCATTAGAGGCCTTTGATTCATTAATCGATATCAATAACGGAAGAGGCTTAGAGCCTCGTCTGAAATATGGTGACTTCCTAAGAACATTTGAAACAACACTTGTAGCTTCATCTGCAAAAAATGCACAGGCAGTTCAACTTTTTCCTTTAAGAGATGAATTATTACTTCAGCACAATGGTCGATTGTTGGCCGAGATGACATTAATGACTTCATGGTCAAATGCTGCAAGAGTAATTCGTGATCGCGTGGGAAGAACTAGACAAGAATTCGAAACATTTATTAATCGCGATGATTTTGCAAAAGTTGATCGGGCACTTTTAAGAGGGTTCAATCTTCCAAAAGCATCTGCCTCGACTGAGAGACTCATAAAGAAAATCCAACAAACGCCAGTCGGTGAAAACGAAAATCTGTTATCGCAAACAATCGATTGGGTTTCTGAACTAAACTACGATCAAACTCGCCTGGTGGAAGATACGGTTGCACGTCTTATGGTAATTGGCGCTTATCTTGGATCCCCTGATGTTGTTTTCGAAGGCAAAACAACAACACAAATTGCTCGCTATAAAGACAATAATCTCTTTCAAGTTTTCCTTACTCTGGAAAAGTTGATTGATTATTGGCCAACCTTAAAAAAGGTCTTTCCGGCAGACACAAAGTTTATCGACGTCATTAAACCTGTAAATACAGCGTTAGTCTTCTTTACAGATAAACTCACGACCACTGACGATGCTCAAAAGAACATTGCCTACATCGCTTTAAACGACCTCTATTCGGTTCTACAAACTGTTCTTTTCGATGATATGGGCGCCGAAGAAAATACCGGTATTAATTTTATTATTGCTGGTCTTGGACAGCCACAACTTGTTTCTCAGACATACCAGGTTATTAGGGATGACTATAAACTTCTCGATCACTTCCATGCTGGACAAGCGCAGTTTTTTAACTCGGCAGCGACTAATATTAAACGAGTCATCGCCGCTAAAAATATAGATCTTACTCCAGTCAGAGATTACCTGAGATTTACTACCAAATCTCAAATTTGTTTAAAAGGACAAACGAATTGTAAGAGTAACTATCACTACGATGAGCCTGTTCAATTAATTAAATACCTAAATAAGAAATCATCTTCAGGTGAAACTCATTTCTCTATAATGACTCGAAAAGTATTGTCTGAAAATTTTGATCAACTAACGAAGATGCTCGATGATCTTCTGCCTTGTCTTAAAGTCAAACAGATTAATCCACCATTCGTCGCAGATTAGTTTTTTCCAAGATTTACCTTGTTGAAGATTAAAAAAGTCGTCTTATACTATTAAGAAGCATTCATTCTAAAAACGAGGCCTTGTTTTGAAAGTTCTATCTCTCATGCCGAAAAAGACGTTGTTGAATTTCCACGTGGATTGATCCCAGGAGAATGGATTTGCATTCATGATGATCATGCAAAAAAATTCTATGTGGGTTACTGCAACCCTTTCTCCGAAAATTTTTTTAAGATAAAAATCGTTTCAACTGCAGATAAGGAAACTCTAAAACTTTCAGAAACAGATGTTGCAAAAAAATTATTGGAAGCACACATCCGTAGAGCCGTTCAAATTCGCAGTGAATATAAAAATTACCAAAATGGTGCACGCATTGTTCACGGTCTCAATGACGGTTTACCTGGCTTGATTGTTGATAGTTACAAAGATGCTCTTTTCATACAAATTAACACCGCAGGCGTAGATAGATTTCGCAAAGAGATTGGTCAGTTGTTTGCGGAACTATTTCCAAAACATAAAATTGTTTTCTTCGACAATGCTCAATATCGGAAAGCAGAAGTTTTGCCCATTCATGATTTAGAACTTGATATCAAACACCTTGATGTGTGTGAAAATGGATTGAACTATCAGATACCTTCTGAAGTTGTTCAAAAAATTGGATACTACTACGATCATAGAGAAAACAGAAAAAAAGCTGGAACTTTGATATCTTCGCTCAGTCATACTTTTGAGAATGGACTGGATCTTTTCTCTTATGTTGGAAGCTGGGGATTACATCTCCTTCAGGCCGGCGTTCGGCATGTAACATTTGTAGATCAAGGAGCCATGGATCAAGTTACTATCCAAAATTTGGAGTTGAATAATTTTTCCGGTCGTGGCGATTTTATCAGAGCAGACGTCTTTAAATTTCTAGATGAAGCTCATTCCGCTGGGAAAAAATTCGATGTTGTTGTCAGTGATCCTCCTGCGTTTACTAAATCAGAAAAAAACAAAAACTCAGCAATCCTCGGCTACGAGAAATTGCATACGAAAGCATTGAAACTTATCAACGACAATGGTGTTTTTGTTGTAGCGTCTTGTACTCATTACGTTTCATTTGAAGAGCTGGATAAAACAGTACAAGAGGCAGCTTTCAAAAATGGGAAACAGGTTCAGATGCTCGATCTTGGAGTTCAAGGCCATGATCACCCTTTTACAGGATTCAACGATAAAGGTTTTTATATTAAATATATGGCTTACAGAGTTCATAGAGGTTTATAGATGAGCACAGAAATGAGATCAAAAATTAATGCAGCTTTAACACAAGCTAAGAGTATTATCTTCGGACAGGATGCGCTTTTAGATGCGATCATGGCATCACTCATTTGTGAGGGGCACTTATTGATTGAAGGGATGCCAGGACTTGGAAAAACTCTTTCCGTATCTACCATTAGCAAGCTCTGTGACCTTTCATTCAAAAGAATTCAGTTCACTCCAGACCTACTACCTTCTGACTTAATTGGAACAATGATTTATAGTCAAAAAGACGAACAATTCAATACCAAATTCGGTCCAATATTTACACAATTGCTTCTGGCCGACGAAATCAACAGAGCTCCAGCAAAAGTTCAAGCGGCACTCTTAGAGGCCATGGCAGAGAAACAAGTCACTATCGGTGAGGAGACTCATAGACTTTCTTCACCTTTCGTCGTTCTTGCAACTCAAAACCCCATCGAACAAGAAGGAACCTATCAACTTCCGGAAGCTCAGCTTGATCGTTTCATGATGAAAGTAAATGTTGATTACCCTTCTTTTAAGGCTGAAAAAAATATTATTGATCTTAAGAAAGGTGCGACTCAGAAATTAGAAGCTGTCCTATCAACTGATGACTTATTATTAGCTCAGGAAGCTGTGGATAAAATTTATGTTGATGAAAAAATAAAAGATTTAATAGTTAAGATTGTCCATGCGACAAGACCGGGATCTGAATTCTTTAAAAAAGAATATAACGGTGTCATCACATCCGGTGCTTCACCTCGTGCAGTTATTTGGCTGTATAGAATTTCAAAGTACATGGCTTTCATGGAAGGGAAAGACTTTGTATCACCAGATCACATCCTGAAAATTGTTCCTTCGGTTCTTGGTCACAGAATGATTCTTTCTTATGAAGCTTCAATTGATAATTTCAAAGGAGCAGACGTCGCATTAAAAATTGCTAAGACGCTTGTTTAAAATATGAATATAGCTGAAGTTAGAAAAGTTGTTGGTAAGCTTAAATCGAATATTTTTCGAAATGCGAACTCACATTCTATCGGAATGCTAAAAACTAACTTCAAGGGGACAGGGCTCCAGTTCAAAGAACATCAAGTTTATACCTTTGGTGATGATATTCGTTTCATTGATTGGAAGATACTTGCAAAAACAAGTCACCCCTATGTTAAAACATTTAATGAAGAACGAAATGTTGAGATTGTCGTTCTCATTGATGCTTCATCTACAATGCTTACTGGTTATAATGGGGTTTCCAAGCTCCAGGCTGCAATTGAAATTTGCTGTCTTCTTTATCTGTTGGCAAAAGAAACGAACGACTTTGTCCATGCTCTGATTGTTACAGACGAAATTATAAATATTCCTAAAAAATCTGGTGAGGAAGGCATTTCTCACTTCATTACTGTTCTGGAAGAAAAAAAGATTCTTAATGAAAAAGGGCAAGTTAATTATCAACGAATCGTTGATGAAAATGTTGATAAAAAACAAAAATATCTGTCGATTATGAAACATCTTACACGCAGGAGAGAGATAGTTCTGCTCTCTGATTTTAATGATTTTTTAGAAACAGATGTTCTTAAAAAGTTACTCTTTAGATCTAAC
The DNA here is from genome assembly GCA_966211385.1 of uncultured Bacteriovorax sp. Classification (GTDB taxonomy): domain Bacteria; phylum Bdellovibrionota; class Bacteriovoracia; order Bacteriovoracales; family Bacteriovoracaceae; genus Bacteriovorax. Next base: position 3,957 of record CBIHOP010000027.1, on the reverse strand, counting down.
GTTCACTGCTTTCAGTTGCTTTCACCTTTAGATGAGACTAAAAAATTACCTTTTTCCTTGCATGCTGCTTCATCCAGTAAAACGCGATCAACGGTAGGAAAGTATGATTTTTTCGGGAAGCGCGATCTTGTAAATGAATTTGGAAAAAAATTCAAAAGGCTAAGAGTTCACGAAAAGTATCTGGATAATTTTGTAAAGGAGATGCGATGATGAGAATCATTTCATTCTTCGCTTTGTTGTTAAGTCTAACTTTTCAGGTTGCACTGGCGACGAATGTTGAAATGTCAGTGAATGATTCAAAGCAGCTTGTAGAAGGTGATGTCTTCGAGAGCATTATACGTATTTGGCCTTTTGAGTCCTCGGATTACTCTGGGTTTAAAAATTTACAAGGGCGTTCACTTTTTGGAGCTTTTTACGTTGCGAGTGTTAACGAGATTAATCCTTCGGAAAACAATGCAGATGTATTGGAAATTAAATTAACGACAATCGCAAAATCAACCAAAAAAGAAAATGTTGAAACTTTAGTAGTTAATGGTGAAACATTACCAATTGTTTGGAAAGGCCCTTCAGTAAGCGCTCTTAAAAACAAGTCAAAGGACTATTACATTCTTAACCAAGGTACAATACTCGGATTCCATTGGACCGCGGTACTCGCAATTTGTGTTGTTGTTGCAATAGTTTTATTTGTATTCCGCAAAAAGCTAAAGGTCTTATTTAAACGCAAGAAAACGATTGAAGAATTTTCACCGCAGTTTTTTCAAAACGTTTTCATGTCTGTTTCTACTCGTGAAGATTTTGAAAGGGTTTATGCTTTGAAGGACAAATGGCTTCCCTTACTTCAGGTACAAAGTCCTGCTCATAAGGAGTTCTTCACTATTCTCAACCACCATCAATATAAACGTCATTGGACAAATGATGATCTAAGCGAAGTTAAAACGGCTTTTGAACCAATAAGAAGAAGTTTTGAGGTAAGAAAATGAGTTTCATAAATACTCAGTACATTCCTCACATCTTAGGTGGGATACTCATTCTGTGGATACTGTTTTTATGGCAGGATAATAAATTCTTCACGTGGATAAAAACATATTGGTTTTACAAACGTAGTTGGATGAGTAGAGTTTCTTCATTTTTTTACCTATTAGGTATCACTGGAATTCTCTTTTCGCTTCTAGATCTACGTGGACCCGAAGAAAAAATAAAATCGAACATTCCCGATCAAAGAACAATAATCGTCATTGATAGCTCAGCTAGTATGCTGGCTGAAGATGTGCGTCCATCTAGATTTGTTAAATCTTTGCAGCTTGCTCGACACTTTGTTAAAAATACAGCTGGTCATCAGATTGCCATTGTTCTTTTTTCGGACATCCAAAAAAGAATAGTTCCATTCACTGATGATATAGATTTACTGGATTCTCGCTTAGCAGCTTTGGAGAAGACTAATTCAGTGGCCGGCGGATCAAACATTGCCCAAGCTGTTTCAGAATCAATTCAATATTTCGAGACAGAAGAGGAAGATCAGAAATCAATCATTGGTAATATTCTCGTTTTTACTGATGCCGAAGAAAATGAAGGTGGAATGGATCTCGAAATCGGATCTAATATAAATCTTGCAGTTGTTGGACTTGGAACAGCAAAAGGAAGTTCAATTCCACTTCGCTGGGACGATGGATCTTTTAGAGGCTACAAGACTTTCAATGGTGAACAAGTCGTTACAAAGTTAGATGAAAATTTTTTGAAAAAGATGGGAAAACGAGTGAAGAATTATCGCTATTGGGTAGCTAATTCTTATTCATTACCAACGGATGAGATTATCAGTTTTTTCAGAAGTTCATATAATAAAACCGTAGGTAAAGGAGACTTAAGAATTAGACCCGTATACTCACATCTTATTCTCATACCGGCCATTTTACTCTATTGCCTGGGCGTACTGCTTGGACGTTTTAAATCTTTTAGTACCGTTGTCCTGCTTTGTTTTGTGACACTCTCTGGATTTGCTCGTGCTAATGAGCAGGAGCCAAAAAAGCTTTCTCCCGAGATATTAAAAGATCTTGAAAAAATGAAGTCAGGAAAAGCAGATAGAAAAGAAGTTTTGAAAACCGCAGAAAAACTTCTAAGGGAAGATCAAACTGAAAAGGCTTCAGCGCTTTATGAAGAATATTCTCGTCCTGATGATGAAGAAGAAGTTCTTTTTAATCGTGCTACATCTCTTTTGAAAAAAGGACAAGTTAAAGAAGCATTGCCTTTTGTTCAGAAAATACTCAGAGAGTCTAAAGACGAAACTCTAAAAAATAAAATGAGAAACAACCTTGTTGTTTCCGTCGATCAAATGGAAAAGAAAAAAGATCAGCAACAAAACAAGGATCAAAAACAAGACCAGAAAGAAGATCAGAAGAGCGATCAAAATCAGAATCAAGATCAAAAAAATAAAGGCAATAATAAAGATGAGAAAGATGACCAGTCAAAAGGTCAAAATCAAAAAGACAACAAAGATAAAAAAGATAAACAGGGAAATGAAAAAGATTCTCAAAATAAGAACCAAAGCGATCCATCAGATAAAGATGAATCAAAAGACGGAAAAGAAAACGAAAAAGATAAAAACAAAAAAGACCCTAAAGATATAAAAGCTCCACCTAGAGAAACAAAACCACAATCAGTTGAAGAAAAAGAAAAGATGATTGAACAGCAAAGAAAAATGGTGAAGACTCCAGCAATGGTTAAACAAATTCTCAACAACGACCGCGAATTGCAAAAAAGAATGATGGACACTTCAACGAACGAACGTGGACAAATGAAACCAAAGAGAGATTGGTAATTTTATGAAAAAATATTTAGTTTTTTTAATTCTTTCATTATTTTCTTTTTGTACAGTTTGGGCAGAAGATGTTGAGGTTGTCGTTGAGCCCAAAGAAGCCGTTGTAAATGAAAGTTTTTTTGTAACATTTAAATTTAAAGTCTCTGGTGACGATGAACCGTTCATCTCTTTCACCCCTTATGGAGCTTCAGTTCTTGGAAAAAGATCACAAGGAATTTCAATTTCAACTGTTGTTATAAATGGAAAATTCACGACAACTAAAGAACAGGCGATCGTTTATGAACTTCAAGCTGACCGTACCGGACAGGCCTATTTAAGAAACATCAAAGTAGAAATTGGAGGCAAGACCGTCAACCTTAAAGAAGTAAGGATTACTGTTCTTAATGAACCTAGAAGAGTTCCAGATGTTTTTATGGAGGCAGAAGCTTCAAAAACTAAAGTCTACATCGGAGAAGGAATTGATGTTAATTACTACCTCTATTACAAAGGTGCAGTTGGCGGAGCGGATGTAAAAGAGTTTCCTAAGTTGAACAAGTTTATTAAGCGTTTCCACCGCATAAATCTTCCACCTGAGTCTGTTCAATATAGAGGTCAAATTCTGCGCAGACAATTAGCTTACTCTGCTCGACTATATCCAGAAAAAGTAGGATCAGCAGTTTTAGATCCAATGAAAATGTCGATTCAGATCGTGGAGAACCAATATGGTGGTTTTGGTTTTGGTACCCAGACTTACAAGAATCGCGACATAGCTAGTCCAACTATTGACATTGAAGTACTACCTCTGCCTAGTGAAGGAGTGCCTTCGAGTTTTACTGGTTTGGTGGGTGAACATCAATTTTCACTTAGCGTACCAAAAAATAAATTCCTAATTAATGAACCAATTGAAATCAAGTTGGAAGTGCGAGGAAAAGGTGCTCTTGAGAACTTTGATGCTCCTGAAATATTTTCTGATAAAAATTTAGAGCAATTCGATACTAAGTCTGAAGTAACTGAATTGGGTAATCAAGAAGCAAAGAAAATATTCGAATATACTCTTTTGGCCAGAGGTCCTGTTGAAATTGCTGGGCGCGAACTTGCCCTGGCCTATTTTGATCCTGCGTCTGGAAAATACATCGAAAAGAAAATTAGCATCCCTTCACTCAGCG
>CBIHOP010000026.1:0-16980 GCA_966211385.1 uncultured Bacteriovorax sp. | reverse complement strand
TACCCGCTAAGGCGCATGAGGCACTTGCCCGAAAAAATGCGAGAGCATTTTTACTCCGCAAGCGGAGCAAAGAAAAAACCAAACGATGTCATTAGAGTTCGGGCAAGCGAACCGTAGGTTCGACGACTAGGAGATCTAATTAAACAGGAAGGATGACAAGAACTACCAGACAACTAAAAAATGGCGCAATCGGCAGGAGTCGAACCTGCGACCACTTGATTCGTAGTCAAGTACTCTATCCAGCTGAGCTACGACTGCGCATTTTGAAAGCTGAATATAAATCTCAGAGTCAATTAAGTCAACGATTTAAACCGGAGCATAGACTGAAGATCGCTTGGCCTTAGATGGCTTCTTTGGCGGTCTTTGATCGACCCTTTTAAGAACTAAAACTTTTGAAAATTCATAACTTACAAGAAGCGTCAGGGCGGTGTAATAGACCCAGGCGAGGAAAGCAATGAGGGAACCGGCCGCTCCATAGGCGGATCCTACGCTCGCTTTTCCTAAATAGATCCCGATGAGGCTTTTTCCCGCGAGGTAAAAAACAGTGCTTACTACACCTGAAATAAGGCACGTTTTCCAGCGCATTTTTTGAGAAGGAATGAAGCGATAGATGAGAGTGAAGATCCATCCGAACATGAAAAAGTTAACGATGTATGAAAATACTTTTAATAAAAAACCTTCACCGCCGGGGAAAACTGCAGCCAACATTGAAGAGAGTATAAGTGAAACGACAGAGAGAAATGCGAAACCAAAAACTAAGCCGATACTAAAAATTCGATCTTTAACAAATCCTCTGAAGCCAGCCTGGCGTTTGGCTATTTCATTATCGTTGATTTTATCAAGAGCAACTCTTAACTGATAAAAGATAGCGGAAGCAGAAACAACCAATACAAGAAAACCAATGATACTTGATAATCCAGAAAGCGAAGGATGCTCTTTTGTATTTGAGACGATTCCCAAAACGGCTTCACCTGCTTGTGGACCAACTGTTTCTGCCATACTGTCGTAAAGCTTAGTCTGCATTTCAGGACCTAAGAGTGAAGCAACAGAGAGAAGGATAAGAACAAAGGGTGCTAAGGCGAGCGCCGTTGTGTAAGCAATCGAAGCAGAGAGTAAAAATATTTCATGTCGATCGACATCTTCAATAAATTCACTGAAATTTTTTTTAAAAGAAAGATTCATATTCACCACCCTTGCAACAAAATATGCAAAGGAGATGCTTGAGTTTTTTCTTCAAAAATTTCTTAAGTCATCGATGGTGAAATAAAATGTTGCACCTTGATTGACCTCTGACTCGGCCCAAATTCTTCCACGATGCAGATTGATTATTCGGTGAACCATAGCCAGACCAATTCCAGTTCCTTCGAATTCAGATTGGCGATGAAAGCGTTGAAATGCGGCAAAGAGATTATGTGCGCGCTCTTTATTAAATCCGGCGCCATTATCTTTTACAAAATAAACTGGTCTTCCTTTTATTTCGACTTGTCCTACTTCTATTTCAGCGTTTGCAATTTTACTCGTAAACTTGCATGAATTACCAATGAGGTTTGTTAATAAAATCTCCAGTAGGTGAGCATTGCCTGAAGTTTTTAAATCGGGATGAATAATAAAATTAACATTTCGATCACAATGTTGTTCCTTCAAACGAGCTGAAACAACTTGCGCTAACTTTGTTAAATCCACAGGCTCCCAGCGAACTTCAGTTCTTGTTACCTGTGAGAGTTTCAGCAAATCATCAATTAGACTTCCCATTCTCTGAGCTTCACTTCTTACTCTTTCTAAATAGTTTTTTGCTTTAGCTTCTAATGTTTCACCATAGTCTTCTAAAAGAGCTAAACTCCAACCATCAATTCCGCGCAAAGGCGCACGCAAATCGTGAGAGACAGAATAAGAAAAAGCTTCTAGTTCTTTGTTAGTAATTTCCAACTGAGCTGTCCTTGCAGCAACTAACTCTTCCAATTGTTTTCTATACAGTTGCAGCTCTTCATCTGATGCTTTTTGATCAGTGATGTCTGCGTTGATACCAACCATACGAATTGGCTTTCCATCTTCTCCACGAAACGTTTTTGAAATACTTCTCAAGTAATGAATAGATTGATCGGGCCAGCGAACCCTAAATTCAGAAATAAATTCATGTTCGCCTCTTAAGGCGGCTTCAACTTGCGCGACAGTCTGTTCTTTATCCTCGGGAATCAAACTCTTTGACCAAGCCTCATAAGCGCCACCAAATTCGGAGCGTTCTACGCCATAAAACTTGTACATGTTATCATCCCAGATCAGAATATTTTTTTCGATATCCCAATCCCAAATACCAAGATTAGCTGCTTTAATGGCCAACTGAAGACGTTCTTCATTGATTTCAATTTCGTTGAACGAAGTCTTAAGTTGTCTCGCCATATTGTTAAATGAATCGGTGAGAATTCCTAATTCTTCGAGACGGCTTTTTGGTAATTGCTGATCCAGGTCTCCACTTGCCAGAAGCTCGGTTGCTTTTGCGATTCTAATGATGGGCTTGGTAACAACAGTTGCAAGAATAGCTGCAATAATGAGGGCCAGAAAAAGCGCAATGGCCACGATCATCGCCGACTGGCTTTTGCCCGTTCGGACACCTTCAAGATAATAAGAAGCAGGTATTGAAACTATTATGATCCATCCTTTTTTTTCATAAGGTGTAGCATAACTAAACCACGATTCTCGCGAGAGTGGCTTCGATGTAACTACATCAAAGCTGAAGTGCTGTGATTTTATAAAACTATTTGGCGTGAAGGTTTGCACGAAATTTGAAATTGCTTTTTTCACCACAACATCACTGCTGTCAGAGGTGCTCGCCATTATATTTGCATTTTGATCAATAATAATCGCCCTTCCGTCTGTAGCAATAGGAATTGCATTTAAGAAAGTTTTTAATGCGACTAAGTCTTGTCCGCTCTTATCAAGCTGTAATTGAATGTTTTTGGTGATTGCTAGTTGAAGTTTACCGGCAAGTTTTTTTGCTGCTTCTTCGGAACTTCTCAGTGTAAAAAAAGCCGTTGCACCAATCATTGTTAACATCAAAACAACAAAAGGAGTAACCAAGAAAATTCGAACAGGAAGACTTCTTTCACTTTGTCGCCATTTACCGTAAGAGCCTTTTCCACTTTCCCAAAACCATTCTTTTGAAGTTAGAAATTTTTCTTTAACGTGTCCGGGAATGTCGGCCCAAAACAATCTAAGTTTTTTTGAAAGTGGTAGTATAAGCAGCATGGCAAACGGGGCCATTAACCAAGTCGTGATTGTCGTGAAGTAAAGTGCTGGAGTAATGTTTCGATATGAAATTTCAGCTGTAAATTTGTCAGCGCAAATATATCCCCACAGTATTGGTTCAATCAGCATAAAGATAAAAACAAAAAGAAAATATTTTACCCATACATGTAATTTTCTAAAATCCGGATTTCTCCCGATCAACATGTGTGCAATCCAAAAGCATGCAGGATTAATGAAATATCCAATGATCCAGTCCCAGATGAATTCAAGTGGAACACCTTCCACAATATCTGAAAGACCATAGGCAAATGGAACTATAAGAAGGGCAGGGTATCCAAAAATTAAAATGCATATAAAAACCGAAAGATCTTTTAATGATTCAAATGTCTGCGCTCCTTGAACGAGAACAATTGTCGAACCGATGTAACCAGTGAGAGTGACAAAAAGAAAAGTGTAGATGATGGCGTAAAAGGCTTTTGAATCCCAAATTTGCTTATGTCTTCCAATACCGAAAGAACCACCGGGTGAAAAAGTAATTCCACCAAATGCACAGATCATGAAGAATAGACCAATGAGAAAACCAAAACTTCCCCAGATCTCTAGCAACTGCAGTGGGATGCTTTGAAAAAAATGTTCAAGAGCTGTGATGATAGAAGACATTGAGCGACTCCGCAGAAACTATCCAGCAAGAATCATAATTCATTTGATACAAATTAAAATTTAAGAGTTCTTCAAGCACTTGAAGTGAAAACGATAATGAATTTGAAAGGGATATAAAAAATGGCGGAGACGGTGAGATTCGAACTCACGGTACCCCTTGCGGGGTACGACGCCTTAGCAAGGCGCTGGATTAGACCACTCTCCCACATCTCCAACAGAGGTCACGTTTACGAAAATGGCGGAGGACATAGGATTCGAACCTACGGTACCTTGCGGTACGGCGGTTTTCAAAACCGCTGCAATAGACCACTCTGCCAATCCTCCGCATTCGTAGGAGACATATTAAGTGTTTTAGAAAAAAAAGACAAGAAAGATCATTGGAGATTTCTAATTAAAGTTTCAATTTGATCTTTATCCGGCGCAACCGGGTTCAGCTTGAGGTAGTCTTCGTACTTTTCTTTGGCCAACGCTCTTTGTCCAGCCGCTCGGTAAGCATCGCCCATCTGCTTGTGGATCGTGGGATTCGTAGGATCTTCTTTTAGAGCGCGGTTATAGAGCTCAATGGACTCACTCGTATAGTTCTGGTTCAAACGGATCCAGGCCATCGACATTAAGGCATCTGTTGCTTTAGGGTTCAAGGCAATGGCCTTTTCATATTTTGGAATAGCTTCACGATATTCTTTATTGAGTCGATGCACTTCACCCACGATGAAATAAGCACTGTCCAAGTTAGGATTCAGCTCTAATTCTTTTTTGGCCATTTCACCGGCCTTTTCCATCTCACCTTTGGCCAGATAAACTTTGGCCAGTTGATAGTGAACTTTCGGATAAGATTGAAGGCGATCTTTTACTTCAGTGAATTCATCAATGGCATCGTTATACTTTTTCTCTTCAAGATAAAATTCGCCAAGATTCATGCGGATTTTCAAGTTACCTGGATTTAGTTTTAAAACTTCCTTGCTGTAAGTGACGAATTCATCTTTTCTCGCTTCTAACTTCGCAGCAGAAATGAGGAATTCATAAAGTCGCTCTTCTTTAACTGGAAGCTCCTGAACTTTTTTGTAGTAAGCCTGGAACTCTTTAATCTGACCACTCTTATAGTAAGTCATCGCGATCGTTGAAACGAGAACCGGATCTTCTCCAAACTCGGAAATAATATCTCGTAGATATCCAATGGCAATGTCTGTTCCATCTTGTTCATAGAGAATGTCTGAGTTGAGAGCGAGATAATTGACGTTCTTTGGATCAAGAAAAATCGCTTTAGAAATCCACTCGCGTGCTAAAGCATATTTTCTTAAACGCAAAAATATTTTGGCTATACGATACATATCCACATCATTAAGTGGATCACGCTTAAGAGCTTCGTTATACCACTTCAATGCCATGTTTGTGTTACGTTTCGCTTCTGCCAGCTGACCTCTTAAGGAAGCGTAGTCTGCACTACTTGAATATTTCGTTTGCGCTATCATCACTAGAGCTTTTTCAACTTCATCAAGCTTGTAAGCTTTAAGATAGGTTTCTGCGAGTAATTTTCTAAGCTGATTATTCTGTGGATTATCGGCAATCGCTTTATTTAAAGCAACGATGGCAGAATCAAAAAGTCCACGCTCGGTATTTAATTTAACCTGAAATACTAATGCGGGAATGTATGTTGGAAGTGCATCGACGGCTTCAATGGTGAACGCAAAAGCTCCGTCCACATTTTTGTTTTTATATTCAGCTTCAGCTTTTTCTAACAGACCAATAACTTTACTTTCAAGAATAAGTGTCTGGGAAAGTTTATCACCTGAAACTTCTAAGCGAGCTAGCGTTGTTCTAAGATCATCAGACTCTTTGAGATCGAGTGATTTTTTAAAGAAGACAGCCGCTTTTGTATTGTCGTCCTTAAGTGCGTGCAGATAACCCATGTGCTTTAAATATTGCGCGAGAAAAAATGGAGATTCTTCTGCTTCAATGGCATTAACTTTTTCCAGAACAGCTTGGTATTCTTTAATCGCTTGCTCTTTAAGAAGAATATCGGCCATTGATAAGAGCAATAGGGCACTTTGTGGATAGTACTTTAAACCTTCTGTTAGAATCGTTTTTGCTTGTCCTGGTTGATCATCAATTAATTGAAAATTTGCCAGTTGCTTATAAGCTTCTATTGGTTTTTTTGGAATCTTATTAAGTGCATCGAATACTTTTCTAGCTTCTATCAATTCGCCTGCATTAATGAGAAGTCGCAAATAATAAGCTAACATTTTTGGAGTCGGTTTTCCTCCAGCACGAAGATAGTTTTTAATGGTATTGATACCAGTTTGATATTTCTGAATACTATCAAAAAAGACTGCTGTACCCGTTACGGTTGAAGGGTCCGACAACATTTTACTTTCTGAAATTTGAATATATTTATAGAGAGTATTCGCAGCTAGTGTTTTGTCTCTTGTATCATCTAATAGTTCTGCATACGCTTGAATGATCTCGCCCATAGCTTCATTGTTAGCGAATTTCGCTTGTAATGAATTCAGATAAAAGCCCGTAGAAAGAGCTCGTTTCATATAGGTATTTTGATTATATAAAGTGCGAGCATCGGCTAAAAACTTATTGGCTTCCGGAATATTTTCCACACCTGCAATTGGGAATTTAACATCCACATAAAGCAGTTCTTTTTTCTTAGGTGCTTCATCAGGTGTCATCAACACATAAATAAGGGCCATGAAAGCAATGGCCACGATGACTGACATTCCTTTCTTCTTCTTTTTTACGACAACTTCGCCATCTTTTTCTTCGACGACTTCAATTTCAACTTCCTCATCTTCTTCTTCTGCCTCGGCTTGAGCTGCCTGACGAAGAAGTTCTTCCTGCATTTCTTTTTGCTTTTTCTTTTCAAGAGTCTCTTCAATTCGAGCTTGTTTATCGAATTCAACTTCTGAAACGCTTAACTGAGCATTGATTGTTGGAAGCAGTGATTTGAGATTAATAAATTCAGTATTCTCACTGATTAACTCTTCACGGGTAGGAGCTGGAACTTCAACTTTCTTTTCAACGACTTTTTTAACAGGTTCTTCGACTTTAGGTTTTTCAGGAACTGGAATAACAACCGTTTTTTCCATCTCAACTGGTGCTGTTGGCTTCTTTCTCAAAACGACTGTTTTTTCTATTTCATTATTTGAAATATAATCGGGATGTTCTTCTTTAAATTTTTGTTCTAGCTCTTCGTAGTTAACGTCAATGTTGACGTTTTTTCCAAACTTAAACTCTTTAAAACTTTTAACTCCCGATTGAGTTCCTTCATGATGCTTTTGAGTAACACCTGTTTTGTTTGAGTCTTTCGGCTTTTCTTGTTTGGTTTGGGTGACAGTCGGATCTTTAAGATTTTTTTTGTCTAGAACATCAATGAGTTGCTTGAGTGCCGGGAAAGACTGGAGTGATCGCCAATCACCAATAGGAAATTGTTGGCAGGGTTCATTTCCCGCAATATGTCCTTTGAGAAATAGCTCTCCGATTTCTTCGCTTGAAAAAGGTCCTACGACCCGCTCATTCTGAAGTCGGATCCGGTACTTTAAACTCATTAAGTCCTGTGTCTACTTACTACTTCAATCCTAAGAAGAGTGATGGAGCAATTCCAATCGAGAAGATAGACACTAAAATGATAACATGAACTAATGATTCGCTAAAACGTGTTTTTAACTGGGGAACCTTTACCGAGGCTTCATCTTCACTGAAGAGGTCGCTGACGAATCGGATATAGTATGCAAAACCGATGATCGAGCTGATGAAGATCGAAACAGCTTCAATTGTGAACCCTTCACGGAAATAATTCGTGAACAACATATACTTCATCGAGAAACCCGAAGTAAGTGGGATACCCGCTAAGCTGAGAACGAAAATAACCAACATCGCCGATAAAGCTTTGTTACGGTAAAATCCACCCTTTAATATGTTTCTGCCATCTTTGTTCTTATTTAACTCAGCAAATTGGTTCAGTATTAATACGATTCCTGTAGCTGTCATCGAATAAAGAACCAGGTAGCTGATAAGTTGAATTTCATAAGCTGCATCTGGGTTTAAACAAATCATCATCAGCATGTAACCAGTGTGAGCGACTGAAGAGTATGCGATGATTCTTTTGAACTGACCCTGAACAAGGGCCATGATGTTTCCGTAGAAAGCTGACATAACGGCAATAACTTGAACAACGCGGATTAAAATATCCTGGAACTGTGGATCTGATTCAAGAAGTAGAGCTTGAATCATAACGATGAATTTAAATCCAATTACAATTTTTGAAATGAAAAAGTTAGTCGCTAAGTTTCCGCGAGTCACGTTTGAATAAACATCTGCAATCCAAGCATGAAAAGGGAAAGCACCAAGTTTAAAACAAGCAGTTAGAATGAAGATACCTAAACTCACAGCGTACAGTTCTTGATTAACAACTTTTACACCAACCAGTGAAACACTATTAGTTGCTCCAAGGTAGAAAGCCACACCAAGCAGGAAGATAACAGTAATAACTGAACCCTGGATGAGATACTTAATTGCCGCTTCTCTTGAGTTTTCTAACCCAGAAGTGGCAACCAGCGCGTAACCTACAAGAGCGATCGTTTCCATCGCTACGTAAAAAGTCATTAGTTCATTAGCACCAAGAAGGAAAACCCCACCCAGGAACATGAAGCTCATAAGAACTGTGTTACGTACTTTAACCAGGCTTTCATAACCGTTGATCAAAATCATGAGAATGTTGAGGATTGATACAACTTTCAGAAGAAGAATCTTATTTCCTTCTAAACTAAAAGATTCACTAAGCGCGAAGCTATCACTTCCAAACAACATATAGAGGAAAACAAAGCTAGCAACTAAGCTTGCACCAAAGGAAATATATTTTCCGTTGTTTTTCACATTCAGAGTTAAAAGCGCTACCGCGTTTAAGCCTAAAAAGATGAGTATGTTTTGAACAAAAGTTAAATTTTCCATTTTATAAACCTGAGTTAGTAAAGAAAGTCACAGTTCCATCGTAAAGAGACGTCACTAGTTTTGGGTATAAACCTAAAACGATTGTTAAAACTGAAAGAACGATCATTGGTGTCGCTTCAAGAAGAGAGATATCTTTTAGCGATTTGTTTTCTTCATGCTTCAATTCACCCAACGCTGTTAAGTGATACATCTTGAGAAGATAAATCGGTGAGAGAATAATCCCCGTTGCGGCAAGTGCTGCTACAGCTGGATTCACTTCATATGTTCCAAGAATGATCATGAATTCACCAACGAATCCACAAGTCATAGGCACGGCCATTGATCCTGCAGTGATGATGAAGAAAAGAATCGCAAATCTTGGCATTACAGCTGCGAGCCCGCCGAATTGATCTAATTTCTTAGTATGTCTGCGAGTATAAAGATAGTGAACACCGATGAAGAGACCTGGCGTTGAAATACCGTGAGCAATCATTTGAAAGATAGCCCCTTTAACAGCAAATGAGTTCTGCGAGAATATCCCCATGATAATGTAACCCATGTGAGAAATAGACGAGAACGCTACGAGCTTCTTGATATCTTTTTGTACCCATGCCGTTAGGGCACCGTAGATAACACCAATAGCTCCCAAGTAAAGAACGATATCTCTGTTGGCATCAACCGCTTCCGGATAAATTGGAATAACAAATCTTAGGAAACCGTAAACACCAAGCTTTAGTAGAATACCAGCAAGAATGATTGAACCTGCTGTTGGTGCTTCAACGTGAGCATCTGGTAACCATGAGTGAAATGGAAACACTGGAACTTTTAAGAAGAAGGCGATTGCAAAAGACCAGAAAACTAACGACTGAGGTGAGAAGAAACCATCGTAACGAAGGTTTAATGAACGAATCACTTCGTAGTTTAGATCGTATGATCCGTTAAATTTGTAAGCAAGTGCAGACATGTAGCACATTGAAGCTAACATCAGGATTGATCCTGCTGCTGTCATCATGAAGAACTTGAAACTAGCATATCTTCTGTTTTCACCACCGAAAATTCCTACAAGGATGAAAAGTGGGATAAGCATGACTTCCCAGAAAATATAGAAACCATAAAGTGAAGTTGCGAGAAGAGATCCGTTAACTGCCCACGTAAGTGTGAAGATAAGGAAATAATAAAGTCTAAGTTTTTCAGTTTTGATGTCCCAAGTAGCAACAACAACAACTAAAAGCAGGAATGCATTCAAGATTAGAAGTAATCCGCTCAATCCATCAATAGCGAACGTATACGTCATATTGAAGAAAAGAGGCATTTCGAACTTAAATAGAGTTGTAAGTGAGCCCGTATCTGGCATTTCTGTGAAAAGAACACCTGCATACCAAAGAGTCGCAAGTGAACCAATGAGTGCATACAACTTAACAGATTTCTCATTACGGTTTGAGGCAAACATGAAACCGATGGCCCAAAGGAGAGGAATGAGAAACTTAACTAAAAACAGCTGATCCATTTTATATCCAACGTTTATCTAAAAATAAATCCATTAAAAATTGCAGTAATAACGATTGTTAAACCAATGACAATATAGAGAATTCCCATTTCAAGTTTTTCTGGTTTGTTTTCTTCTAAGAAAGTTCCACCATCAACTGAAATTTTAGAAACAACTTTTACAACTCCGTTAATCACGTGTGTTTCAACGATATCAACTAAGAAGTGACCGATAGAGTACAGTGGTTTAATGATCGCAAGTTCATAAAGCTCATCAACTTTGAATTTCTCGTGGCTGATTGTCCAAAGTGATTTGAATTTGTCTTTAAGTGAATCACGCATTTTGCGGTGATCATTCTTTACGTAGATGTAGTACGCAAGTCCCATCGATGAAAGAATAAGTACTGTCGTTACGACCATCATGACTATTTCCGTTTCAGCACTTAAATGAGTGTGGCCAGTCGTTTTAGCAACGAATCTTTCAAGGAAGTTTTGGAACAATCTTGAGTTATCGTGGCTCATGAGATGCGGAAGTCCAACATATCCTGCTCCAAAGCTGAAAAGCGCTAGAAGAATAAGTGGGATCGTCATCACAGATGGCGATTCATGAATTTCATGGTGGCCGTGATCATCGTGATGATCATGCCCTTTCTTATGAGCGTGGTGATCTTCTTTATGTGGAGCTGGCTCAACAATGAAGACAAGCACGAGCATTCTCATCATATAGAACGCTGTTAAAAGTGCTGTGATTAAACCAACAGTATAAAGTGCGTATCCGTTTCCTGGATTAGTAAGGGCCATAACGAGAATTTCATCTTTCGAGAAAAATCCTGAAAAGCCTGGGATACCTGCGATAGCAAGTAATCCAACTGTGCACGTCCAGAAGGTAACCGGCATTTTCTTTTTCAGACCACCCATTTTGAAAATGTTCTGCTCGTGGTGACATCCGTAAATAACAGAGGCTGCACACAAGAAAAGAAGAGCTTTAAAGAAAGCGTGAGTGAAAACGTGGAATAGACCTGTAGAGAACGCCCCAACACCACAAGCAAGAATCATATATCCAAGCTGCGATACTGTTGAGTAAGCAAGAATCTTTTTGATATCTGTTTGTGTGATCGCAATAAGAGCAGCAAGAAGAGCAGTAAGAGCACCCATCCATGCAATTACATCGAGAACTAGTGAGAAGTGAACGATGACATTTGAAACACGACAAAGAAGGAAGATACCCGCTGTTACCATGGTAGCCGCGTGCATGAGGGCCGATACTGGAGTTGGACCCATCATCGCATCTGGAAGCCAAACGAAAAGAGGAATTTGTGCTGATTTACCAGCAGCTCCTAATACAAGAAGTAAACTAGAAGCAATTAACCATTCTTTATTTTGAGCAATTAAAGTTAAATCCGGATTTTGAAGATCGCGGAATGAAATAGTGTTGAACACAAGTGCAAAACCAATCATTCCTAGAACAAGTCCAAAGTCACCAACACGGTTTGCGATGAAAGCTTTTTTACCGGCGTTTCCGTTTTTAGTGTGTTCGTACCAGAAACCAATGAGAAGATAAGATGAAAGACCAACACCTTCCCAGCCCATGAAAAGAACTAAGAAGTTTTCACCGTGAACAAGAAGAAGCATTGAGAAAGCAAAGAGCGCGAAAAACGCAAAGAACTTTCCAACTTTCTTTTCGTGGTCCATATAGCCGATTGAGAAAAACGCAATCGCGCTACCGATACCTGTAACCATCGTGCTTAGAACAACAGACATTTCATCCATAATGAAGTGAATGTCGAACTTAATATTTCCATAACTCATCCACTCCCAAAGACGAACACTTACCGGACCATTTTTGATCACGTGAAGCGATGTCATGATGACAAGGATGAAAGAGATGAAAAGTCCCAAGAAAGTAATAAGTCCCGCTTGAACGTTATTAAGCTTATTTCTGATCAAGAGTGAGTTGAGCAAAAAAGCAAAGAGCGGGAAAAAAGGAATGAGCGCCAGGTAATTTTCGTACATATTTTACTCGGTGATAATTTTAATGTCGTCGGTATAAATAGTTTGTTTCTTTCTATATAGAGAGATGATTAAGCTCAACCCAATCGCAACTTCACATGCTGAAACGATCATCATGAAAAAAACGAGAAGCTGAGAATCGATCAGTCCTGTTGAACGAGAGAAAAGAATCACAAGAATTCCCACTCCGCCCATCATAAGTTCTAAACAAAGAAGAATTGAGATTAAATCTTTTTTAAAGATTGTTCCCAACAAACCAAGACAAAATAAAAAAGCAGCAAGATAGTAGTAAATACTAGTCATGACGTTCTCCCGTTTTTTCTTCTAGTTCACCTTTTTCTTGAGAGGTGATCACAATACACGCAACGAGCGCACCGAGAAGAAGAACAGTAGCAAGCTCAAATGGAAGGTAATAAACATCAAAAAGTTTAGAGAAAAGAACATTCATCGAGTTATCAGTAATGTTAACTGTCGTGAGTTGTTCAATGTTGCTGTTAAAGATCAAGGCCAATACACCAAGAATAACAAGAATAGTGAAAGCAGATAGAACGAGTTTCACTTTTCCTTTTTCACGGTTGTCATGAAATTGCTCAAGGTTGATCAACATCATTACGAACACGAAAAGAATAGCGATTGCTCCAGCATTCACGAGAACCTGAATGGCCGAAAGAAAGACTGTTCCCATTTGGAAGTAGATCATTCCGATTGAAACAAGTGTCATCAAAAGAGCAAAGGCAGCTACTACCGTCTTTTTTGAGAACACAACCATAAGTGCGAATACCACCGTAATGATGGTTAAAAAGATATCAGCCAACATAACTATTGATTCCTGTAGTAAACGAAGAGAACTGTTGCGATGAGATTTACAATTCCCAACGGTAATAAGCGCTCCCATCCAAGGTTCATTAATTGGTCATAACGGAAACGTGGGAAAGTCCAACGTACCCAAACGAAGAACCAGATCATCAATGCAATTTTGATAACCAGTGATCCGACTTGAAGAAGGGGTAAGAAAGCAGGTGAGTTTTCAGCGATTAAATCTAATCCTGGAAGTAGCGAGTATCCACCGAAGAAAAGAATAATGAATAGTGCTGAAAGTGCGATCATGTGGATATATTCCGCCATGAAGAAAAGAGCAAATTTCATTGAAGAGTATTCTAAGTGATAACCAGCAACGATTTCCGATTCACCTTCTGCAAGGTCGAACGGAAGACGGTTTGATTCAGCAAAGATACCAACAAGGAAAAGCATGGCCGCAACCGGTTGAACAAAAAATCCCCACTTTGGTAGAAAGCCAAACCAGTAACCAGTTTGATGATTAACCATTGCATGAATGTCATTTGTTCCATAAACGAAGATCATCGCAACAACAGCTGTTGATAATGAAAGTTCGTATGAAATCATTTGAGCACAAGCGCGTAGAGCACCAAGCATTGAGTATTTATTGTTTGAAGCCCATCCAGCTAAAAGAATTCCGTAAGAACCTAAAGCAGAAACAGCGAATGCAAAGAAAATCCCCATGTCTGTACGGAAAACCTCCGGATAAACTGTGCGACCTAAAACTTCAAATGGCCCAGAGATAGGAATACAAGCAAGCGGTAGAATCGCAACAACAAGCGCGATCATTGGAGCTGCTGTATAGAAGAATGGACGAACGTGTGCTGGATGCACTTCTTCTTTGAACATGAATTTTGCTACGTCAGCAAGTGGTTGCAACAACCCAAATGGTCCAACTCTGTTTGGTCCGAGACGTTTTTGAATAAAGGCAGCGCCTCTACGCTCAACGTGAATAATAATCGGAAGAGTTCCAAGAGGTAGAGCAAGAATGACAACAGTTTTAACAAGGATTTCTAGAATAGATTCGAACATTTTATTCTTCCCATTTTAGTGCTTTCGAAGTGATGACAAAAATATAGCCAACAATCAAAACCACCATAAAGAATACGAAACCAGCTACCATGAATCCGGAGTTGGTTGTGTTGTTATAGTTAAGGGCCCATGGAAGTAAGAATACAATTTCCACATCAAACAGAAGGAAGAGAATCGCTGTTAAGTAGAACTTGATATCGTATTGTCTTGTTGCTGATCCAACCGGATTAACACCAGATTCATAGATATCGTTCTTTCTAATAAGCTTTCTTTTTTGACCTAAAAAAGTCGAGATTCCCAAAAGCACAGCTCCAAGAACTGTCGCGATAATGAGAAAAATAATAAATGATAAAAATTCCATTCTTTCCTCTTAATAGCTAGCTTACTGAATAAAAAGCTTAGCGCCGCCAGCAACAGACATGATCGTATCCCAGAAAATTCCGAGGATGAAAATTGGAGCTGTCATTGAAACGATTACGAGTTGGTTCAAGAAACCAAATCCTTCAATTTCTTCTGTCGTATCAGCTTGTTTTAAAGTCATAAGTCTGATGATCTTCAAATAGTAGTAAGCAGACACAACTGAGTTCAGAACAAGAACGATTGCGAGTGTATAAAATTTAGCGCTCACAAGTGCAGTTAAAATATTGTACTTCGCAACGAATCCCGCTAATGGTGGAAGACCTGTTAAAGAGAACATTACTACGGCCATCATGACGGCCATAAGTGGGTAACGGTAAGCAAGACCAGTGAAACGATCAAAGCTATCGTTGCCGTATTTATCTTGAACGATGCTTGTAATGTAGAAAGCAACCAAAGTCATGAAAAGGTAAGTGATCATGTAGAACACTACCGATTTCAATCCGATTTCGTTAATCATTACCATACCTGCCATCATAATTCCGGCATGTGATATAGAAGAATAAGCGAGCATTCTCTTAACTGATTTTTGTCCGATCGCTGTTACGTTACCAACCGTCATTGTTAGAGCGGCAACAACCATAAGTAAGCCGATCCAACCAACACGTAGTGGAGAAGCCACTGTAAAGAAAATTGTCGTCACTCTTAGAAGAGCGGCCATTCCTGCAATTTTAGGAACAACAGCAAAGAAAGTTGTCACTGGAGTAGGCGATCCTTCATAAACATCTGGTGCCCACATGTGGAAAGGTACACAAGCAATCTTGTAACCGATACCAACAAAGAAAAGAGCAAATGATGGAAGAAGAACGTACATTTGTTGTGACGTTAGTGTTCCAAGAAGAGCTGACATTCCTGTGAATTGAATTGTTCCAAGTACACCGAAAATGTGGCTCATACCAAAAAGCATGAAACCTGAAGAGATCCCACCGTAAAGAGCATACTTAAGACCAGCTTCACTTGAGCGTTCATCATTCTTTTTAAACGATGCCATTACATAAGAAAGAATTGAAAGAGTCTCGATTCCGATGAACAACATAAGCATGTTGTTAGCTGAAGCAAGAAGGAATCCACCGATCAAAATCCCTACGGACATGATTGCAAATTCTGTTTTCAATGTTTCGTACACGTCGCGAGAAAAACGGCTTAGGTAAATCGCAGCGAGTGTTCCCATAACCATCAACAACTTTAGAAGTGTGCTGAAGTGATCAACAACATATGAGTTGCTGAAGATCACGATTGGTTTTTGGCCCATGTTCACTAACAAAGCAGCGAATGTTGCTACTAACCCGATCACAGAAGTGATGAAGATGTAGCGACGATTTTTCTCATCTTCTTTATAAGTCGTTTCTAGGATGATTAATCCGACCATCAAAACGACCAGAAGGATTTCTGGAACGAAGCGACCGATATTTGCTAAATAATTTAAGTGCATCTTAAAATCCTAAAACCTAATTAGAAAGTTGCTAGTAGTGATACCAGTTGTCCAACTGAAGCTTTCATAATGTTTAGTAACGGCGAAGGCCAGATACCGAACACGATTACGGCAACACAAAGTGGAGCCATGTAAAACACTTCTAGTTTTGTCATATCTTCATATTCTTTAACTTCTGGATTCACATCTCCAAAGAACATTCTCTTGAACATCCAAAGAAGGTAAGCGGCACCGATAAGAAGACCGAATAGTGCTAGAACAGTGATCGTTGTGAAACGCTCGTAGATACCAAGGAAGATAAGGGCTTCAGAAATAAATCCTGAAAGACCTGGTAGACCCATTGAAGCGAACATACCGATGATGAAGATAATTGAATACACCGGAAGTTGAGTATAAAGACCTCCGTATCCACGTGATCCATCCGGTTTAACAATCCATCTGTGGTGAGAGCGCTCGTAGATGATACCGATCATGAAGAACATCATTGCTGTTGAAGTTCCGTGGTTGAACATCTGAAGAACTGCTCCGTTCATCCCTTGAACTGTCATTGCTGCAAGTCCAAGCATTACGAATCCCATGTGAGAAACTGATGAGTAAGCGATAAGTTTCTTAACGTCAGTTTGGGCCATTGCACATAGAGCACCGTAGATAACGTTGATCAAACCAAGCCAAGCGATTGCTGTTGAGAAATATTTTGCTGATTCCGGGAAGATTGGGAAAGCGATTCTTAGGAATCCGTAAGTACCCATCTTAAGTAGAACACCAGCGAGGATTACAGAAATAGCAGTTGGGGCCTGAACGTGAGCGTGTGGTAACCAAGTATGGAAAGGGAAAACCGGAACTTTTACTGCAAAACCAACAAACATAAAGATGAAGAAAAGTTTTGAGAAAGAAACAGTGTAACCAAAAAGTGTAACAGTTAAGTTAGCAAA
>CBIHOP010000025.1:0-17750 GCA_966211385.1 uncultured Bacteriovorax sp. | reverse complement strand
CAATGATCCATGCATATTGCGAATAGGGAAAAGCAAATCCGTAATGATTTTTTAAATACGGAAACAATAAAGAAAAAGCTATAAATAACGTTGTTCCAAGAGCAAGTCTAAATCCTATGTAAGTCCTAACTTCTATTTCTTTTAACCCGTCACTTTTTTGAATGAGTAAATCACCTAGTCCAATATCTGTGAGAAAAATGAGTGAAGAGACAAATCCATATATAATTCCGAATGTACCATAGTCCTCGGGAGATAGTTTATAGGCCAGCAACAGGGCCGAACCGACTTGAAGGATTTTCGTTGCCAGTGATCTTCCAGCGAGCAACATGAATCCAGATCTTAATTGTCCTTTCAAGTTTTCAGTCGTCACAGCTCACTCACAAGTTTCATGTATGTATCTAATGAATTATTTTTTTGATTCTCATATATAAATTCTTCTGCCCTACTTTGTGCCTTCTTTCTATGTGCGGTTAAATATTTTTCATCAGTCAGTAATTTGGTTAATTTCTCCGCACACATTTTTCCGTTACCTTGAGGGACTAACAATTCACTATCAATAAGCATATTGATTCCCGGCGAATCATAACCAACGACAGGTAATCCACTTGCCATCATCTCCAGGACACCAAATCCAAAGCTTTCTAAATAGCTTGGGAACAATCCGACCTTGCAGTCTTTTAAATACAGTTTAAGTTCGTCAGGTGAGAAACTTGGAACAATCTCTGTGATTTTGGTTAATTCTGGGCCTAAATATTTCTCGATCGCTTCCTTTGTAGGAAACATGGCCAGAACTCCCAGCAGTCTAAATTGTATATCGGGAATTTTGGATTTTAATATTTTCATTATCTTTGGAAATTCAACTGCACCTTTTCGGTTATCAAAGGTTCCAACAAAAGCCACTATGTTTTTTTTATGTTCATTTTCTTCTCGTGAAAGACTTTCCCATCGCTTTTTGAAAATACCATAAGGTTGAATAATGATTTTTTCTTTTGGAAAATGATTTTCCAAAAGTATTTGTGCATCTGAAGGATTTGGCACATTAATTAATTCCGCATTCTGCATGCTTTTTATACTCTGATGGATTTTATTCTGAAGCGCTCTTCTTCTTTGCGGACCTTTTAAGAGAAAACCAATGCTCGAACGTATACCTCCAAAGCGAGGGATCTTAATCTTATGTAGGTGAAGATCAAGTAGAACAGATCTAGCTACTAAAAGTGTTTTGAATTTAAGTTTTGGTTTTTCGCTCAAGTATGGTGCTTCGAATTCGACAACGTCAAAAATACCATCTTGTTCTTCAATATATCTTTTTAAAATCGTCGGATAGTTCTCTAGCCTCCAAGATTCATCCATGACGGGTTGATTTACTTGTATCATTTCATCAATGCCAACAAGTCGCACTTCATGACCATGTAGCCTATAAGTTTCCGCTGCTTCAATGTAAACCTTTGCACCACCAAGTTTTGGATTTAGCGGCAGATGACAGCACATTAAAATTTTTAATTTATTCTTCACTTCTAATTAGTCCATCGTATAGCTTTGCCTGCTTTTCTATCGAATGCTCCATATACCAACCATGAGCTTTTTTTGCGATTTCATTTACCTGCAGAGTATTTGAAACAAGAACGTCCTTCACTCGTAGAAAATGCTTTCCTGATATCACACCGTCATTGCTTTCATCGTCTGAATATAAAGATATAGGGAGTAAACCATGAGCACAGTACGAAGCAAATATTCCGGACTTCGCGAGGTAGGCTTCAGGGTAATTAAGGATTCCATATCGCGACTGATTGAGAATCATACTAATCTCTTCGGAGCTTAAATTACCCATTTGTTCAACGTTCACAATGTCTTTCAGACTAGAGACATCGACAGTAGAACCGATATCAATGATTTTTTTAATTTTAAGTTGATTAACTAATTTTTTTAAATCCTCACTTTCTGCATAAACTTTTTTTCTCCAAGATTTACTGCCAAAAACAACAGCAATATTTTCTTTTGAATCAAGTTCTCTAAAGTTTTGAATCTCTCCTACATTGGAAAAAACCGGAATGGCATAAACAGTGTTATTTCCAGAATATTTTTTTATGATGTCGGCGTAGGATTTTTTTGAAGTAAGAAGATGTGTACTGACACTTGTTAGTTTTTTTAGAATGTAACGTTGTAATGGCGAAGTCCAAAACTGACTTGTCCATGGTGGCCCGAACGAATAACACTCATGAACCATCGTTATTAGTTTCTTATTCTTGTTTTTTTTCCATTCTAAAATCGCTTCCATCAGCCAAAGAGGGCAACCTCTTTTTGCATAACCGTAACCTACATAATGAAGAAGCAAAACATCAGTCCCCTCTAGATGCTTGAGAAGCACTTGCTTTTTTCTTTTGGCAGTGACATTAATATCAAATTCTTCACTCTTGAACGGGCCATTCCAACTTGGATCACAAACTATAAAACGACTTTGAATTGAATGTTTATCTTTGAGTTCACGGCTTAACAATAATCCATAATCACCGAGACCATCAATTGCTGGTGGGAGACGTGGAACTATAACCGTAATATTTTTTTGAGACATCATATAATCATACACAATTTTCATTGTTGTTTTATGATAGAGATAAATAAAAAATTTTCCTTTGCGAGTAAATTCATCAACTATGGCCAATATTAAGGTTCTCTATATTTCTGCAAATGGATATCTCGGCGGTGCGGAAGCCGTCGTTCTCAAAATGGCAGAAGCACATAAACCGCCTTTTCAGGCTTCGATACTTTTTTTAAACAATGGCGAAGCCGTTGAACTCGCAAAACAAAAAAATATAAAAGTCATACTCCTAACGAAAGCGTTTAAATTAAGTCATCCTTTTAAGCTCTTCAAGGCCCTTTTAGAAATTCGCAGCCTCATTGTCAGTGAAAAGTACGATGTACTCCACAGTACAATGGCATATGCTCACCTCGTTGTTGGTCTCGCAACAACTGGCATGAAGGTTAAAAGGGTGTGGTTTCAACATGGACCTGTTGGTAAATGGCTTGATCATCTTGCCAATAATTTCAAAGCGCATCTTATTTTTTTCAACAGTGACTACCTTCAAAAAATTCATAATGAATCAACGGCTTCACAATCGCATTCGAAAGAAATAGTTATTCCCTTAGGCATTACATGTCTGCCTGTCATTTCTTCAAATGAAAAACAACAGGGACTTAGCATTGGAATGGCGGGAAGAATTACGAGCGGAAAAGCTTATGAGAAAATCATCTTCGCTCTTATAGAATTAAGAAAACAAGGAACAGACCTAAGCTCTATTCGTTGTTTAATTGCTGGAAGTCCAAAGAAAGAAAAAGATTTTCAATATCAAAAGTATCTATTGTCTTTAATTGAACAAAACGAACTACAGACCAATGTTAAATTTATCGGCCATGTCGAAGAAATGTCGAAATTCTATAATCAGATCGATGTTTTCGTTCATGCCACATCTGAACCCGAACCATTTGGCCTTGTGGTTGCTGAAGCAATGGCAAACAACGTTGTCACCATTGCAAATAATTCAGGCGGTACGGCGAGCTTAATTTCAAACAATGTAACTGGCTTTCTATATTATTCATCTCAAGAACTAACGAATTGTTTAAAAACGGTATTAAGTCTATCGGTAAAAGACAGAGAACAAATAGCACGCGCGGGAAAAGATTTTATAGAAGCGAACTACTCTGTAGAAAGAATGATAAGCACAATTGAAGATGCATATTTGGATATATTAAGTGACGACTGTTAATGAAACAAACGCTTTTCCCAAGAAAGTTAAGTTCATCTTATTTGTGAACTTCATTCTTCTTTTAATTTCTTTTACATTGAACTTTATGGGCCATCCTGCGCTTAAGTTCATTTATCTCACGCAATTATCTGTTGCTTTCATCTCAATCATGTTTTACGAAATCTCAGATATTCTTCCTATTATTCTTACTGTTTTTTTCCTAGAAGGTCAGGGACGAATACTTTGGGAGTACGCGAGTTGGTCAAGGATTGCATTTGATATTCTAATGCTTCTTGCTGTTTTAAAAGTATTTATAAAGCAGAGAAAAATTCTAGATTTCAACAAAACTCCGCCTATTTTAATACTTTTTATTTCATTGCACTTTTTTTGGTACCTGGTTGAATTTTCAAATCTATATTCTGTCTCTACATTTGCTGTTTTGGGAGCAGCAAAACTTTATGTATACCCCATTCTTTTCTTTTTTGGTTTTTCTCAACTCAACATTGATGTCTTTAGTACAAAATTCCAGCGGACACTGACGTTCTTTATTATATTGTTAACCCTTGAGATTGCTCTCTCTGTTTATCAATTCAACATGAAAGAAAGTTTAGTGTTAAGACTTTCACATTATTATCATAAGGCCATGAGTGACGGTGTTTTTACAGGATTACTCTATAGGCCTTTTGCTACGACACAATTGCCTGGAGCTATCAGTGCATTCATTTTTTTAACTGTTGGTTTTTTATTTCTAAAACCTACTTCAAAAATCTTCTATGTCGTACGAATAGTTATTATCGCTCTTTCTGCATATGTTTTGATTTTATGTCAGGTTAGATCGGCGCTCATCAAATTCGTCATGATTGTTATTCTCATTCATTTAGGTGAAATCATTTACTATCGCTTTAAGGCCAAGGGCTTCCTTAATCTTTTACCCATTATTTTTCTTATGCTGGCAGGCTTCTACTTCCTAAATACATTTACCCAAAAAAGTGGTGTTGATTTGAATTATGTTAAAGATCGAATCACTTCTTTGGCCGATGTAAATAAAGTGAGAGGCGCTCGTTTAAATACGAATGAGTTCTTCAAAATTATATCCACTAAACTTTCAGATAACCCTATGGGATTGGGTCCTGGGTTAACTGGAGCTGCTGGTAGTTTGAGTAAAGATTTACTGATAGATAATCCATTCGTAAATTCTGGAATGACATGGACATCAGACAACATCATCATCGCGCTTGTTATTGATTTTGGATATGGAGCGATCTTTTATCTGCTAATGATTTGCTACATTCCTTTTTATTTTTTTAGATTTCTTATCATTTATTTTCGTAATAAAAATGAAAAAGAATTCAAAACTCTACTGGTGTGCTTTGCTACAATCATCACAATTCTCATCGGTAATTGGGGAGCGATTGGGTTGACTTACAATCCGGAGTCTTTCACCCTTTGGCTTCTTGCCGCTGTGGGATTTTCTACGATTTCTAAAAGTAAATCTCAAGACAAAACTTTATTCCAAAAAGCATGACTTAATTATTAAGCAGATAGAGATTATTACTGAAGGAAAATTTTTATCTCTATTAAATATGATTGCAGCCTTTAAACTTAATCAGTGAAGTATCGATAAGCCCGAGAAGAGGGTTCTTGTTAATGAACAGTATTTTCTTTAATTTTTTTCCCTTAACTGTTTTTCTCATTGTTGAGAGTCTTCTCCTTTCATTTATTACACTCAAACTCATCTGCAAATCTTCACCTTATCACTTAAATTTTCTCTATATTTCTTCTGGTAAATCCGCTACCAATGCAAAGTTACTAGGTGGCCTCTCATTAAGTGTTAGCTTGATCGTCGGACTTGCTGTCTCCCTTACACAATACTCATTTCACTTCTCATTCAATGAATCCCGCATAATGGCCGCAACACATGCTTCAGCACTATTGGTAACTTTCTATGGATATATTGATGATAAGTTTGAAGTGAGAGTTCGAGTAAAGCTAGCTATTCAATTGTTTGCAATCCTTATACTTGCCACAACAGTAGTTGATTTAAACTATCCAGAATTCTCATATTTCACCCTCGCAACTTTTTCTTTTTTTGGATTTGCGCTTATTAACGGAACCAACCTTGTAGATGGTCTTGATACGCTATCTATAAAAATGGGATCTGCTTCTGCGCTTGCCTATGCAGCCCTTGGCTTTTATGTAAACAGTCCCTCTACTATTGCTCTGTCAATAGTTCTTCTTTCATCTCTGGCCATGTTCTATTTCTTCAACCGTGAACCCGCAAAAGTTTATATGGGTGAGATTGGAGGAAGCATAATTGGCCTCATTTACTTTACCCAAACTTTCCTCTGTTTTACTTCACTCAAAAATTCTTACGATTCACTAGCCGCTATGGCCTTTGCGCTCATGCCTGGCTGTCTTCCCATTTGCGAATTGGCGATTAGTTTTTTGAGAAGAATTTATTTTAAAAGAACACCTTTTAGAGGTGACAAACTCCATCTGCACTATATTTTGAAAAACGAATACAAATTGACAGCTTCTCAAGCTTCAACCCGGATGGGAGCATCATCTGCATGTGTTCTCGCAATTGGACTTTTCCTGGCAATGGTCGTTCATCCACTTTTTGCTTTTGTAGTTGTTGTGATGAGTACTACGGCTTTTTATCTCTGGCATTGTGCAGATAAATGGAAAGCGACATATTCATCAGAAGACATTAGAAATCTTGGGAAAATTTTTGAAGGTAAAAATGTTAATGTAATAAATTCCAATGAACTTAGTGGAATTAATTTCGAAATCAATAAGGCCAATCCAAAGAAGAGTGCTTAAAACAAAAACTCTTCCAGCTCCATTCCAGCTTTTGACCAACTGACATTAGGTAATAATTCAAATCTCTCCTTAGCTAATTGTATTTTTTCTGACAAGGATTTGACTTTCACATCAGGCAAACGAAAATTTTTAGAATCCAAGAAATAAACACCTGGTAAATTTTCAAGCAATTCACTTGCTCCAACATTTTCCCTTCTTGTAACAATCGTCAATCCCATTGCCATTGCTTCAAAAAGAACTAATCCGAACGGTTCATAGATTGTGGGGAATAAAAAAACATCCGCGAGTGCATAAAAACTTTCAATCTCTTTAGAGAAATTCACCTTAAAAAGATTGATGTTGCTTGGCCATTCAACAGTTCTGCCAAAAGAAGGACTTCCCACCACTACAAACTGAGCATTACCTTTTTTAGACAGAATTTCCAAAGCAACATGAAGACCTTTTCTTTCGTAAGCGCCAACGAAAAGATAAATTGGTTTTTTCAGATCTAGATTTACTAGCTGAGGATGTTTGACGATAAGACTTTGCAGAATTTGAGATCTATCTTGAGGAATTTTAAATCTATCAAGATTTATTCCAGAATAAATAGTTTTACACTTAATCCCACTGTATTTCTCTGTCAAAAAACTTTCTAGAAATTTAGCGGGCGTAAAAAATTTGATTTTTTTTGACTTGAATAGAATTTTTTCACAAAGCTCATAGTAAGCAAAAAGAATTTTCTTATAGAATAAGCGAAGCCAGAATTGTCGTTCCAATTGAAGCCCCGGCTTAGTCCATTGTTGATGGATAAATTGAATGCTAACAGCATTAACATTCAAGCAACATATCCCAATCCCTATTTTAAAAAATTCGCGGAGATAAATCAGATTATAAAGAAAGGTCCAAATCTGAAAAAATAGCGATTTCAATATTGATGGTTGTATCTTGCCAAAAGGCACTTTCTGCCAATGAAGCTTTCCAGAAAATTCAGGGAACAACATTTCCAAATCAGAAGCAACATAGCTAACCACGATTAATTTTTCGATTTGATTTTTTCTGGATTCAGGCAGATGTCTAATAAGTTCGATTAATGAATTACTGTGGCCAACTTCTATTCTGAAGTCATGAACAAAAAGTGCAAGCTTCATATATTTTTTATTTTCTCTTTAAATTTATCAAAGGTCAGAACATCTTCAAAAAAATACCGCGCATTCAAGGATAATTTCTCGAATAGTCCTTCTTCATTTTTCAATCTCTCTAAACACTTTAGTAATTGAGATTTGTTTTTAATCTCAAACACCAGTCCTGTTTTTTCATGTTGGGTGAGAAAAGTTACTCCTGAGTTTATATCAGAGGCAATCACTGGCATTCCAGCCTCAAAAGCTTCCACGATAGTCATTCCGTATGCCTCAGAACGATTAATTGATGACACAATCAAAACATCGCTATCATTGAAAAGTTCACTTTTTCGTTCGTGAGAAAGATTTTTGTGAAAAATAATATTTGATAAAGCTTTTTTTTGTAAGCTTTCCAATTCAGGACCATTGCCGACAATATGCAATTCATATTCAGTATCATTCAGGGCCTGAACGAGAAAATCGAACCCCTTATAAGGGACTAACCTACCCACGGCGAGACATTTACCACGAAATGTTTTTCGAGGGCGATATTGAATTATCCCATCTGTGCAAAAAGGTATAACTCTTTGCTGTTCCTTTTTTAAACTGCTTAACACATGAGAAGAGTTCCAAAGCTTTTCGCTTGAACACATCCACAAATTGTAGGTAGAAGCAGTTAGCTTAAAATAAGCAGTATAGAGTTTTCCTAAGAACTTTTGATTAACAATATCGCTGTGATAAACGGCTACAACTTGAATACCTTTTTTTTGCAGGAATGATTTAGCGAGATGGACAACTTCATGCATGAAAGGATTCGGAAGATGAACATAAATGCGATCTATTTTTAGTTCTTCTACAATTTTTTTAAAGCGAAATATAAATTTAAAATTGAAGGGTGCTGATTTAAAAAAAAGATCTTCGGGAATATTAATTATGTTTTCAGCGAACTCACCCTTAAACGATCTACTTTCGTTAGCAAATGCAACGATATGAACTTCGTCGTTCAATTCAGTATGTGCTTTTGTAATTGTTTTTTCGACAAGCTCAATTCCACCCATTGTCGGTGGATAATATTTACAAAGCTGTAGAACTCTCATTCTCTATTTTACCTTATTCACGATGACGAAGGTCGTGAGTACGGTGAGGAAAATATTAATTAAGCTAGTGTAGTAGCCTCTGTTTTCATAAAAAGTTTCTTTTTTAACATAGATAGTATCGCCTGCTTCAATTTTAAATTGATGAGCACTCGAGTCGCCTCCCTCTGAGAGATCAAACTCCATTTCTACTGGTTCGCCTTTTTCCTTGTTTCGAATAAGCACTATTTCTTCAAGGTTGGCTGAGCTTGTCGGGCCCCCGGCCAGTGAAAGTCCTTTTACAAATGTTGTATCAGAAGGAATGAAATGCAGCCCACTTTGCTTGATTTCACCCCAGATATGAACCGGGATGAGAACCTTATTCTTGACCGAAGTACTGTAGTATATACTTCCCGGAGATTTGGACATGTCCTTTACTTCAGATGGCAGTGCAATTTCCTGGAGATTAAATTCACTCTGTGCAGCTGAAGATTCAGCCCCAAATGCCGATAGAATGCCCAATTGATAGATAAGAACCAGTGTTATAATTTTTTTAAATGTATGCATTCAAAGATTTTAATTGGTTTCTAAACAAAATGACAACAAAGCATACTCATTCCTGGAATTAATAAAATGACTTTTCCTTTCTACACTGAAATTCAAAGCGTACTCGCACCAATTTCAAAGTATGTTATCTTTGGATTTATTCCGCTCGGTATGATTCTTCATATAAGCATAAGTGCCCTTATCACAATCATACTGCTCAAGCGTGGAATGAAGTTTAGAAACGTTTACATTATTGTGTTTGCGATTGGACTTTCAAAAGAGATTCTCGATACCTTTGTACTTAACAACACCATGAAAAAACACATTTTGGATATGTGTTACGACATGTCTTATCCTACTTTTTTGTATGTGAGAGAAAAGCTAAAAATGAAAATAAGAGAGATGAAAGCTAATTCCTGATTTCGTGACGTATTTTAGCTTGGGCCAATGTCATTGGATCACACCCTGTATATTTTCCGGTGTTCACATATATTCCGCCGCTACTTCTATTACAAGATTCCACAAATTCACACTTCATGCATTCTTTAAAATCTTCATTCTTTAGATTTCTAATTTTTTCTAATACGGGTGACTTTTTCCAGATTTGTCCGAAGGATTGTGAATGTATATTTCCAGAAGGTATGGGAGCACCGATGCATGGAAAAACTTCACCGCTAAAACTTACACCGCATACTGATTTTGCACATGAACATTGGAGCGATTTTTCTGGGTTGAAGTGATTAAAGATGTCGGCAAATGGTCCTTTTAATTGCTCGCTAAATTGTTCCACCGTAATTTCGTAATCACGGGCGCCAGCACTCGAATCGTACCTTTCAGTAATCTCAGACGAAAATTGATAATTTAATTCATTCGACTGACAAAAATTAATCATACTCTCTAATTCTTCAACATTATAACGATGGATGATAATGCTGACTTGAATATCGAAACCATAATTTTTCGCAAGCAATATTCCCCGTATCGCTTTATCAAAAACATTTTGCTTATTGGTTAATTGAAAATAGCTGTCTTCAGAAAATCCATAAAGACTGATATCCATTCCGGCAAGCCCTGCACTTTGCAACTCTCTGCATTTCTCATCTGTTAACAATGAACCATTTGTCTTAATTCTTACTTCAAGATTTTCTTTCCTGGCCTTAATGACAAAGAGAGAAAGATCGGGATGGAGAAGTACTTCTCCACCTGTGAAATTTAAATATAAAGCCCCCGCCTGGGATACTTCTTCAATTAACTGCAGAATTCTCTCTTTAGACATTGCTTGAGCTTGAGATAAAGTGGAATTGCTTTTTTGATTTCGGTCGAAATTATAGCAATGATGACATTTGTAATTACAGCCTTGAGTGATTTCAACTGTAGTGACAAGTGGCATGCAAAGCTCACGTGCTTTAGTAAATGCTTCATTTACAATTGTGCTCATTCAACGATTTCTAACAGATTTTTTGATTTTAGCTGTTCAACAAATTCATTTAGATCATTTGAACATTGTTCAGCATTAACTTCATACTCTTTAACCATGAGGTCGCAAATTTGATTAATCGATCGATTACCATCCAACAGATTCCAGATGAAAGTCCCTACTTCGTCCAGCTTATGAACTTCCTTATTCATTTTAGTATCTAAAACAATTGTTTCTTCACCAATTGTCTTAAAACTCAATCTTTGGGCCCTTTTAGCTATGGTCATTTGAAAACGTTAGTATTTATAGGAAACAATCGCAAGAGATTTTGTTTGAAACTCGTTAGAACTTTTGTACGCTTAAGCATGGGAAAAATTTTCGATTTTTTGGAAGCAAATATTCATGACGTTGATCTTTTCCGTGAACACGCTTTATTGGGATATTACTTTTCCAAAGATAATTTAAGCTTAAGCTCAGAGTTTCAAAATCAGTATCAAAATCAATGGATTCATAACCAAGTTTTGCTAACAACCCTGGAAGAAATTTCAACGATACTTTCTGAAAAAAAACTTGATGTCACTCTTTTAAAGGGAGCTGATCTCATTCAAAATCTCTATCAAGACCTCGGCGCTCGTTTTTTATCTGATGTAGATATTCTTATAAACGAAGATGACGTTGCAGTGTGGATAAAACTGCTTGAAGAGCAAGGGTTTCAATTTCGATCAAAATTTTATTTTTATGGCGATCGTTATAAAATTGAATGTTCGAAATACATCGGCGCACTAGAGATTAATTTTGAACTCCATACAAAACTCCTCTTTCATCACAAGTGCGAAAAGTGGACGCTGGTTAATTCAGAGTTGCCCGGTTTTAAAAAAATATCGTCGATGGATAATTTCATTTATCTTTGCGGACATCTTGCGCATCAACACACATTCTCGAAACTCTATTGGCTAATCGATATTAAAAAGCTTCTCAATCAGGATGCTCATTCCTGGAATTATTCTGAATTAAAAACAAGAGCAGTTGAATTAAAATTATTGCGATCGGTTCAAATGTCACTTTGGCTTTGTAAAAATATGTTTTACAAAGATTTTTCAGCCGAATTAAGCAACACGTTTCAACTGGACGACTTTCACTGGTGGAAAAAACTACTAACAGTAGAACAACTCGTTTACCCCTATAAAAATCTTGTACGATATTATTTACTCAAGCATGCAACTAAAGATCAATTGCGAGAGGCGATTTACTATGACGTGTGCTGGTTTTTTCACAAGACCAAAAGAATGTTGTCGCGAAAATCAACAAGCACAACTTTCTCATTCGTAAATTCTTAATTGATAAAAATTTGATTTGAGGCAAATAGTATTCGTTATTAGATCTCCTGATTGAAATCAATCGTCCTATGATCGTTTGTGGATTAATGATTTCAATCTGGTCAGTCCAATCACCCTTCGTTTTCCAGTATTCAACTAAACGATGTAGAGTCAGCTCATTTGTTTCTGCGTGATAATAAAAGATGACATCCCCGATAAGAACAGAATCAGATGAAACCTCTTCGAGGACGACAACGTCATTCTCTCGTATAAAAGGATGCATGCTTTTTCCAAGATGAGTAATTTCAATTATTTTTTTCATGGATCTAAATATTCCCAAACACGAGCATTTTTTTCAAAACTCAACTCACTGATGGGAATTTTTCTGACAACTTCTCCACTGAAACTAAGTAACTTTTCTGTTCTATCTTGAGCCAAAGTAGGCCAATGAAGATTGGCAAAACTGGCCAGCAACTTTAGAGTTCCCTCTGAAGTTCCAAGTTCAGTCTCTTGGTTGTTTTCGGCCTGTTTTAACCAGAATATTTTTTTTACTTTCGAAGCTCGTTCATATCCAATCGTTGAGAGAAATTGGCCGCCGATAGCGCCCGGGTAAACCACCACTTCATCGTTCAAAATTGTCAGGAGATTCATGTCATCACCCAGAATATCCCTGTTTCCAGACAACTTTGTGATTGTCGTTTTTCCTGCTCCCGAGTGACCTAAAAAAAGTAACCCTTCGCCATTCTTATTAAGAACACATGACCCATGAATTACAAAAATATTTTTTTGGATAAGTCGTTCTGAGATAAACCATCGTAAGAAATTAAAAAAACCATCACCTATTTCTGTAGGACAAATGACGAAAGCATTCTCTCCTTCAATTCTGGAAGTAAAATCTCTCTGTACGACCAAATGATTATCTTCAAAAGTAAAACAATCTTGCGAATGCTCATCACTCCATTCTTCTACCGAAAATCCAAATGTACGCGGATCTTCAATGTAAACGTTAAATTCACCAATAGCTTTATCTAGCCACTCTTTTGGAAGATAACTTTCAAGTTCTTTTAAAAAGGTTTTGTTGTTGCAGAAGAAATTTATACCCAGACCATGATATTTACAGGTGATCTTCTGTGCGGGTTTTGAGAGAAAGCTCTTGATGATGTTTTTTTTGTTTTCAAAGAGAGCAGTATTACTGATCTCCATAATTATGAATTCAACCTACTGGCATTACAAAATGCAGGCCCTGCAGAGCTGGCTTTTCTTCCACCATTAGTAGTACCGTTGCAGACAGCTCCATAAGAGTTTAATTTTTCCGACTGAATGCTTGGTTTTTTATAAGGCTTCTTTTTGCTCTTATTGTCTTCGGACAATTTTGATTGTGTCATAAATCCTCATTAAAATTTTAGTCAGCTTCTGTTGTATTCGTCAAATGAGCGTCTTTCTTAACGAGCGAGAACCTATGAACATCAATACTAAGTATAATACAAACTCAAGAAATCCATCGAGCCAATCTTCATTTGACAGCCCATCTGCTGCAAAAGCACTACAGCCAAAAGATTTTCTTTTCTGATTGAACGATGGTGCTTTAAAGCTTTCAGGCGGCGCTGAACTTATTTCTTCCGGAAAAAACGCTTGTGGTAACTTTAATGTTGGATCGCCAAGAATGCTAAAGCTATTAACAATATCCTTTTCATAACTTCCGACACCTGTAGCAATTTTCGCCTTTAATAATAAATCACCCATTCGTTCTGTGTTTATTTTATTTTTTAATACAGAATTTAATTCTGCGAAAAAGTTATGGGCCAATTTAGATTGCGCTGAAGGCGTCGTTTGCGTTGTTGATCCCAAATAAAGGATCGCCCCTCCCTCACTAAATATTAATTCTTCTCCTAGTGATTTATACGTTTTATCTGCATCGTAGAAATAGGCGGATTCACAATTCCAATTTGTCACGATTGGATATCTATCGTTCATGAGTTTTTTTGCATCACTGGTGTTGAAAATATTATCACCGAAACGATCAAAGGCTCCGTGTCCTAATAAAGAAATCAGAAACGGAGCTGATTCGAATTCATCATTTATTTTCGCTTTAGTTGCCTCAATGGAACCTAATGAGGTTCTGTCAAAAATCTTTTTATCAAAGCTTTGAAGCTCATTCATCATACCGTGAGTATGTTTTAAAAATTCTTCATAATGGCCTGTTTCTTGATCAGCAAAAAATGTAGCTTGATAAATTTTTTCTGGGCTTGCTTCGCCACTTTCATATTTTTTTACCTTTTCAACATATTTTCTTAGAACCTCTGGATCATTTGTTGGCAAACGACCAACGGCCAATAGAGGACGAACTGATGATTCGGATGTTGCAAAGAAATTGTCAGTGGAAAATTCTAAAAACCTTCCAGTCACTAATGGAGCTGGCAAAGTGCCTTTCTCTACAGCCGATCGATCTCTTGCTTCCAGGTCAGCGACATTAAAGTCTTGAGGATCATAAGTACCATCTCCAAGTATGAGCAGATATCGAGGTGGTATTCGCCAATTGGATTTTGCAAAATTTATTAAACGCTTTAAACCAAAAGAATTCTTAATCCCAAAACTAAATTCATCATAGACTTGCTTTGGAGTAATCAGTTTAACCTGAAATCCTTCTTCTTTACGAAGCAATACAAGCTCCTCTACTGCGTCCAAAAGATGTTGCTCACCATAGATAATAAAATCGGCTTCGTTGTCGATATCTCGTAGTCTGAAATCGCTGCCAAGGTTCAAAGACATCATCGTTGGTTTTAAAAACTTATCACCATCTACGAAAACATACTTTTTAAATCCATCCTTATCAGAGTCGTCATCAATGCCAAACTCAAGGTTGAACGATGCATTTGCGCCTGACATTCTAACATCATTTAATTTTTGCGGCGATAAGGGGTTAGTTACGTCATAAGTGGTTACACTTGAATGACTGAACCCTCCTAGCTTATGAGCGCGTAATTGGTCAGCTAATGTAACGAGAGTGTGACCTGTCTCCGAAGCTTCTTTCGAATTATATTGAACTTCCACTTTATCAACGAGGACAAAATCGTAATCATTTGCTGGTGCAAATGTTCCTAATACTTTTACTGTCAGACGATTATTCAATTCAGAAAATTTATCTGCTGGAACTTCAAATGTGATGGTTTCCCTCTCGTTAGAATGAATGGCAATCTCGCCTTCTTCTTGGTTTTGAACGAATAGCTTTAAGTGATGCTTGATGGCTTCACCAGTCATGCCTACTCGCCCTTTTATATGCACTTTTACTTCAACATTTTCGAGACTGCTGCGATCAAGTCCTGGCAGCTTGGTATCTATAACTAAGCTATCCATTCCTGGAAAATTAACTAAATCTGCATAAAAGAAATGATCTAATTGATCGTTAAGAGTTACACCATCGATGAACTTATTATTTTGTTCAAATGTTTTTGTGATTCTATTCATGGAGCTCGTAGAACTCGGCAATCCCAAAGGTGATCCTTCTTTAGATGTGATTCTTCTAAAACTATTACTAGGCCTAAAAGCCACTGGACTCAATATAAGTCGATTGGTTCTACTTTCTAATTGAGGAGTATGTTGAACAAAGAAACGAATCAAATCACCCGTATTAAAAACATTATCAGTGGAGATGATTTCCAGCGGGATTTCATTTTCACCAGAATATAAACTCCAGTTTTCAAGATTCGTTTGCAGAAAGGGACCATCTACATCGGCTTGAATAAAATCGACATAGGTCAGTTGATACATTCCAGTCTTATCTATATCGATCTGTAGGGTGTTACTAATCGAGTAAATACTAACATCGCTGTCTTTTGGTGGTTGAACTGTCCATCCACCTTCATTTAGGTTTATGTCTAAAACAATTTCCTTAGCGAAATGAACTTTATTCAACACGGCTATTGTTCTTATTGGAAATACTTTTAATGTTAAATAACGACGGTTATTTATATCTGTTGTTTTAGTTGAGAGTTTAAAAAATGAATTCGGATAAACGTTTTCTTCTGAATAGTAAGTTTGATTTGTTTTAAATATTGGTCCCAATTGCCCATTCTCAAGCAGAACGTACTCAGGTGCCGGAGCAATCTTATGGTTTTGTAAGAGTTGTTCTTCAATTGAACTATTTAAAAGAGACACAGACTCTACATGCGCCCCCACTTCAATGAGGATATCTTTTTCTGGAACCTCAGGCACATTTTTAACTGTAGATTTGGAATAGCCATCGATGTCCACATTTTCATACTGAGAATTCCAAGAACTA
Source organism: uncultured Bacteriovorax sp. (assembly GCA_966211385.1). Lineage (GTDB taxonomy): Bacteria > Bdellovibrionota > Bacteriovoracia > Bacteriovoracales > Bacteriovoracaceae > Bacteriovorax. The sequence goes on along the minus strand of CBIHOP010000025.1, from coordinate 1,459 downwards.
TAAGTGAAAATAGGTTGAGCTGGTGTGATTTTGATCCTTAGATTAGTACTTGTACGGCTCAAAACAACAATGCCATTTCCTAAATCTTCATACGCTGTGTTTGGAACTGGAGCTGGACTTGAAGTCCCTCCGTCTTGATCATCGTCTTCATTTGTATCAGAGTTTTCATCAACGTTATCAACTGGAGGTGCGCCAAGGTGGCTTTCAGCCGTTGCAAAGATGGGCCCGTGAAATGTTTTTTTACCACCAACTTCAACATCTTCAATGTAGTAATAATATCTTTTTCCGTTTTCCACATCGTAATCAACAAAACGATAGCTCGCTTGATTTTTTCCTGCACTTTTTAGATTGCGAATGAGTTGCTTATTAATCTGCTGATATTGAGGTGAATAAAAATCAGCTCGGTAAACATTAAATCCAAGATGATTTCTTTCTGCGTTTGTTCTCCAACGTATATCGATTGCTTTATTGAAAGGTACTGCCATGAAATACATGAGGCCAACGGCCGAAGCTGATGCGCCCAAATTAATTGTACAACTTCCAGTGCTTGATACTTTTGTAGTTACATTAAAAGTCGAACGTGATTCAAACCAATCACCTGTCCAACCTGTAAAATCAATTGTACCGCCATTACATCCAGTACTTGTAACAAGCTTATAGCTATCTGAAGTTGTCGGAGTACCAGCGTTTGCCGGGTTGAATGAATTCCAATTACCCCACACCCATGCAATATTACTCGCAGTGGCCGGAAGCCCACCTGTATTGTTCAATTGAATTGCTTTTACACTCGCATAAGTCGTGGAGAGATTTGTAAATTGTCCACCGCGGAGGTTAGCTACTGTTGTAGAACCGCCAATATTTAATCCATTAACACCGAGGCGATCAAACTGAAAGCCGACAAGATCAACTGATCCACTTATCGCAGTAAAGTTGTAACTGTTTGCACCTGCGCCTGTAACAGTCACTATACCTTTTGTCGCGATATTTTGTGGAAATGAGTCGTTTGTACCAGCAATTTTAAAAGTACCACCTGAAACTGTAATAGTTCTTGTATTTGCAATTTCAAGCGTTCCTCCTGCTTCAATAAGAAGTGTTCCCTGTCCGATAGTTACACCATTGGGAAGAACTAATTTGTTTGCATTTGGAATTCTTAAAGTTGTCGTGGCCGAATTAAACACAAGAGTTGTTATAGACAGTGACGTAGCATTTATAGTCACGACACCAGTTCCAGTTTTTGCCAGATATAAATTAGCCAGAGCTGTGTTGGAGTAAATATTATGACTAATATTAGAACCACCATCTTTTACTGATAACGTTCCATTTATTGTAAATGTTCCGGCAGTTTTCTGAATATCACCATAAACATCTAATGAAGCTCCTGCGTTTATGACGAGAATCCCGTTGGTGATGTTCAACGTTTTGCAAGTTGCTGTTCCTGTTGAGATGATCGGATCATTGG
>CBIHOP010000024.1:0-17876 GCA_966211385.1 uncultured Bacteriovorax sp. | reverse complement strand
CGATGTCAGTGCAGACAGTGCGTGCGGAATGGACTCAGAAGAACAAAGATAGAGACATTTTTATTTTTTCTTTTTCTCAATCCACATAATTTCAAAAAGATTATTTTTTAAGGCCGTGCGTGGAACCCAAAAGTTTCCTTCTTCACAGCGGATAGTGGCCGTTCTTTGACAGACGTCTTTTGAACCCCAGCTGTTGCGAATGAGATATTCGCACTCACCAGTTTTTTTGTTGTATTTTCTTCCGATGACCGTTGAAGCGTGATCAGCTTTTTTACCAACAAAATTCAATCCACTGTCTAAAAGTTCCGCAGGATACCCAATGGAAACGGGAAGTCCTTTTCTGAGGAGTGCATCGACATTCCCCATTAATTTTTCAGAAGGAATATTATCGTTAGTCAGTGAGTAAGTTGAATACTGGTTTTGAAATTGATGGCGTTTACACGTTAGATCCATGAGGGCCGCAACTTTTTTATCGCCAGAAAGCTTATTTAGAATACCGATAATTTCTGTAGGAAGTGAAACAAGAGGTTGCTGTGATCTTAATGTTTGTTCACAAAGAATTGTTATGAAATCTTTTTTTGGATCGGCCAGATCTTTGATCAGCGTGCTTAGCTCATGCTCTTCGTAAGAAGCAAATACTTCTTCTTCCATACAAACGCCTTTATTAGACAAGAGTGCATTGACGATTGCATGTGCGGGCCAACCTCCCGCTTGCGTGAGGTCTTTAATTTTTGCATCAATCGCCATTTGCCGAATCTCATCATTGTTGTGATTTTGAAGGGCGATGTCATAAGGAGAAAGAGGAGTTTGTTCATGATACGAAAGAAGATCAGCGGCCGAGAAAGCAAAACACCAGTTGAGTGGACCTTGATTTCTTTTTTTAGGCATGTTCTCAGTATTGAGTTTGATTTCTTTACATTGAGCTTCACTAATGTCAGCGCTTCTGTCGTAGGCATGGATATGCTTTCTCCATCCTGCTATCTCATTGTCTGAAACTTTAAGATCTTTATCATTCTTGTATTGAGGACAGAGCTTTAGCTCTTCAGAATATTTTTGAAAGACTTCAAATTCATCATTGATATCGCGACCCCATTTTACATTCGTTCGCATTTCGCGAATGGCCCGCTTAGTATCGAGATAAGCGCGAAGGCAATTGACTTCTTCTGCTTGCACAACGGTCATCATGAATAATAAAAGTAATACACACTTCATAAGTCTTTTATCGGCATTAAATTTAAATTCGTGAAAGATGGAGTTTGGTGGTCAACTAAAGCAAGTCTTCGAAAAAAGCGCCGCGGTTGAGGGAATCGTCGATGAGATGAATTTCGAGAATCCATAAGTTAGGAGATGGAAAGTGATCTAGATTTCCAAGTTTAGCTCTTGAATGGACGGCATGAGGAAAATCTCCCATTCGGTGTCCATACATATTGGTATTAAGTCTAAGACCTAAGTTTTTAGCTTCTTTTTCAGCGTATTGATAAAGTTCCTGGCCCGACAATTTGCTACTCGTCCAGGCTTCTTTAGTCTTACTGAATACCACTCGGGTTGAATCACGCAGATGAAGAAGTTTCGGATCATTGCCGATCACAAATGTTTCGCCATAATCCGCTTCATGTTGAGAGTACACTGGCCCAATATCCAGGAAAAAAATGTCAGAATCACTTAATGTCGTGGGAACTGATTCGTCCCTGAAACTGCAGGTGGTATTAGGACCAAAACGTAGTTTAGTAGGATGCCAGCGTTTTTCCAGGCCAGAGGCATCCATTGTTTTTTCAAGTAAAACTTTTGCATCCGATTCAGTAATGCCAGGGACTATAAATTGACTGAATTTTTTTACGAGTTGGCGGGTTTTTTCCTGAGATTTTAGATAGACGTCGAGATCAAATTTTTCGCCAAGACCTTCTTCAGGAAATGAACTCATTTTTTTTCCGGTGGACAAATAGCGCAGCCGTAATCGGAATCTTCGTGATCGGCAATTTCGTCGTCGAGAGTTTGCTTATATTCTGAAATTTCCTGATCGCTGGCCCCTAGTGATTTAATGAGCGTTTCAGCGAGGCCAGGAGCTATAACCTGGATATCAAGACCAGCGTCTTCCATTTGCGTGGCATAGCTATACGCATCTTCGATCCTCTCAATCGACGTTTCAAAAAGCGTCGTTCCCGAGAGTACATCAATAACTTTTACTTGGTTTGACATTTACCAAGACTAACAAGAGAATGCTCACATGGTAAAGTGTGTTTTATACGTAGAAAAAGAAAAGTTTTTAAGATCCCTTTTTGAGGTCGCTTTGCGAGCTAAAAAGCAGGAAATACATACTATCGATTCACTTCAAAATAACATTTACCTGCTGAATGATTTAAACCCCGGACTTATTATTCTTGATTGGGCCACTGTGCAGAATAGTCCGGAACTTCAGAGTGTATTGGATTTCAAAAAGACCAACCCATCAGTGAAAATTATAGTAACCGGCCCTACTCACGACATTCCTTTTAAGGCCGATGGATTTTTCACAAAACCAATCGAAGTCAACCAACTTGCCCATAAGATCATGAGCTTAATTGACTAGAATGCTCTTAAACACTTTTAGCTTTTAAATTATCTATTTACCCTTAAAATAATAAAATGATGAATTTAGGCACTGGTGTCCTCAGCGAAAAAAATGCTTCGTTAGTTTTTGCTTCACAGTTGATATCCACTGTCTGTGACAAAATGATGTCCATTGGACTTGTGTGGTTTCTCACTACAAAATTTTCGATCAATGTTGTCCCTTGGTTTCTGGCCGTAAGTTTTTTTCCCCACGTTTTCATGTCATTTTATTCGCCAAAAATAATTTCACGATTAGGCATTTTACAAACTGTCATCATGACAGAATATTTTCGCGCATTCATTTTGTTAGGCTTTTATTTATTACTTTTTCTTATTCCAGAAAACTCTCAACCGTTTCTCGTAACATTATTCGCATCTATGTTTCTTGTTGGAATTGGATCGAGTTTGTTCAATCCTGCGATACTTTCTCTTCCTCCTAAGTTAGTTCCTGCAGAACAAGTTCCAGGTCTCAATGCGCTTCTTGATACAAGTTTTTCGCTTTCAAGTATTTTAGGTGCAGCTTTTTCTATTTTTCTTTTAAATATTTTCGACATCAAAGCACTTGTACTCATCAATGCTTTAAGTTTTGCTCTTGCTGGTTTTCTACAAGGGAGAGTTGATAAAATTGATTCACCTGAAGAAAATGTCGAAGCACCTAATGCTGAAACAACAATGGGCATTCTCCGGAAGCACAAACTTATTAGACGTATGCTCATTAGCTTTTTGTTCATCAATTTAATTTTATCACCTATCTTCGTCATGATTCCCTGGTTCGTAGAAAATGTTTACAAAGGGAACGGTAGTGATCTGGCGACAATTGAAGGAGCGATGGGGCTTGGAGCTTTTTTGACCGGACTGGCACTGACTCTGACAGCTACGAATATCAAAGAGGATAAAAGAGTAGGGATGGTGACTGTTGTTAGTTTCTTGTTTGGATTATTCTTCCAGATTTTTTCTCTAACTACTGCTACGGCCGAAGGTGCCGCCATCATGTTTATGATTGGTGTCCTATCAACTTTTCTAAACGTTCAAGTGCTCACATTTTTTCAGACATCACTTGCAGAAAACGAAGTGCCTGCCATTATGGTTGCGGTTAATCTTATCAGTTCTGCGGCCCTCCCTTTATCGTTTACGATCACAGGTCTTATTTTTCCAATTGTCGATATTCCTAAGCTTGCCCTTTTTTCAGGGCTCATTACGAGTATCGCTGCTTTCTTTATGCCGACTTATTTAAAAGTAAAAAAACAATAGGGTGCTCATGACATTCGGACAAGACGATAAATTACAGCTCGCTACGCTTAATGATGTTCCTGAAATCCTCACTCTGTATCGACTAGTGTACGGAAAAAGATATCCCATTAAATACGGAACTGATGCTGATCTTTTAAAATCCGCTATTCAAAACAAAGATACGCACATGGTTTTAGTGGCCAAAGATGTTCCACAAAATCGCATCATGGGTGCACTCATTATCGAGATCGATGACTTCAACAAAATCGGGAAACTAGTCGGTTTAGTTGTTCATCCTGAATTTCAAAAAAATAAAATTGGAAATGAACTTGTTGCATGTGCGAGTGATTTTTTTCTGGAAAAAGATACACGACTCAATTCTCTTTATGCAACGACGAGAACAGTAACGGTAGGTCCTCAACGTGTGTTTATAAAAAATAATTATCTTCCATTGGGTATTTTTCCCAATGCTCATCGATTGCATAAATATGAAACGGTTACCTTGCTCGCTAAATTCAGAAAGGGTTTGCTCGAGCAGCGTCCTCCTACAAAAGAAATGTCGCCGGGATTGGTTCCCCTTTACAACATCATCAAAGATCTAGTTCCCAACATTGATATTCCAGATGTTAAGGAATTAAAAAAACTTCCTAGCTATGAAGATGAAGAAAAGTGGGAGTTCGAAATTATGCGAGCACCTAATTACGTTTATCGTAAATTTATGGAAGCGTTTCCTAACCCTAAAGATCGATTCTTTCCTTTCCATTCGCCGAATATGTTGATCGCGGATAAAAAAGGGCGCATCGAAATATTTGCGTATTTCAGTAAACGTGACGGTTATTGCACTTTTATCAGTTCAACCAAACCGCTTTCAGAGCTTAATGGGCGTTTAACAAGTCTGTATATGCAACTTGATGATATCGGGGTTTCGTATATTGAAGTTTTAGTTAACGTTCGTATGACTCCTTATATAGAAACTCTACTTGCCGGCCAGTTTGTTCCATCTGCATTGTATCCAGCAATGAGAGAGATCGACGGAAAATACGAAGACTATGTTGTCCTGAGCAGAACAATGGAACCTCTAAACTTTAGAGGAATGGCGGTCATTTCACAGTTCAAACCTTTTATCGACCAATATGTAGAAACATGGAAGCAGATTAATCTCGACACAATTGAGGTCATCTATGGAACAAAATAAATTAAGTGTTCCTGACTCAAAAGAGTTGAAAAAAGTTCAAGAGCTTTGTGACATCGCTGATCCCTATGCAGATTTTTTAGCTTCAGATAAATTATTCATTGAGGCGATGAAAGAGTGCACCAAGTGGCATATGCAGAAAAGTGATTTTTATAAATCATTATCTTCTTCTCAAAAGTTCGACCTCTCGCAAGTTTCATCGATGGAAGATTGTTTGAAAATTCCTCATCTCTGGGCGCATTTTTTTAAAGGACACGAAATCCTATCTGTTCCTCGCGAGAATATTTTTTTGCATTTAACTTCCTCAGGAACAACAGGTCAGAAGTCCCAAATCTTTTTTGATGAGTGGACCATACGTTCAGCTCAGCGAATGGTCGATTGGATTTTTCAGAAATATGGCTGGGAAACTCCTGAACAAAAATGCAACTACATTCTTTTTAGCTATCAGACAGAAGCAAGTTCAAAACTTGGAACGGCTTATACTGATAATTTTTTATGTAAATATGCACCGGTAAATGAAGTTTTCACTGCTCTTAAATTAACAGGTAGTGGAGGACATGAGTTCGATTGTTTTGGAACCATAGAGGCCTTCAAACGATTTGCAGAGCAAGGACTACCGGTAAGACTTTTCGGGTTCCCCGCATTCTTTTATTTCGCGCTGGAGCGAATGAAAAAATTAGGTCTACCACCTTTGAAATTCCACCCAGACTCCATGGTCTTTTTGGGAGGCGGCTGGAAAGGACATGCAGATAAACAAATTGAAAAAAATGATTTGTACAATCTGGCCCATGAAATGCTGGGCATTCCGAAAGAAAGATTACGAGACGGGTTTGGATCAGTCGAGCATTGCATTCCTTACGTTGAATGTTCTGAGCACGAATTTCATGTTCCTGTCTGGTCACGAGTTTTTATTCGCGATGTAGAATCATTAAAACCATTAGGCAAAGATAAAAAAGGTTTTCTCCATTTCATCTCTCCTTACATTACGAGTATGCCTGCTCATTCAGTGATAATGGGAGATCTGGCTTCACTTCACGATCAATGCAAGTGTGGTTTAAAAACACCCTATTTTAGAATTCATGGAAGAGCGGGTGTTTCAAAAAATAAAAGTTGTGCGCTTGCCGCTTCAGAATTACTCAAAGGAAAGGCATCTTAAATGAGCACCAATAATCAAGCTAATCTCTGGCTCGGTCAACTCGTGGACATCGAAACGTTCATGCAGAAGTTTAATGAGCAATTAGATAATCAACAATTTTGGAGTCTGCCGCCTCTTAATCATCAAGTTCTATTTGAAGCGATTGAAAGAACGCGGGAAGAGCTTTTACTTAAAGATAAATTCTACTTAGCTCTCAAAAATGATCTCATCGGAAGGGGCGATACGACGGATGATGAGATTCAATACTCAATGGATGCACTCATTGATTTTCTCAATAGAGATCAATTAAGAATAAAATTGAAACGTGAATTGGGAAGCGAGCACCCATTTGAACTCAAGCGAACAGAAGCACGGGAAGACCATTTTGAAGCTTGGTATCCATTAGGAACGTTGGTGCATATTACACCAAATAATTCTGCACTTCTTTCTGTCCTTGGCGTACTAGAAGGCCTGCTTAGTGGTAATGTTAATATTCTAAAATTAGCACGCAGAGAAGGTGCATTTACGGCTCTTTTTTTCCAGCAACTGATCAAACATGATTCAACAAACACGCTGAGAAATTACATTTTCGTTGCAAAGGTAAGCTCGAAAGAAAAAAATGACCTTATCAATCTGCTGTCACTTTCAGATGTAATATCAGTTTGGGGTGGGGAAGAAAGCGTCCAGGCCGTAAAAGAAATAGCTCCAAAGAGTGCACGTATTGTTGAATGGGGACACAAAATTTCGTTCTCATTCATTTCGAAAAGTAAAAAAGAAGATAAACAGACATTCGAAAATATGGCGCGCGAAATTTGTTTGAATGAGCAGATGGCGTGTTCGAGCCCCCAATGTCTCTTCATCGAAGATGCACAATTTGAAGATTTAAAATCTATTGCCAAGCTTTTAGGTGAAGCTCTTAACAAAATTTCTCCTACTGTTAAACGTATTCAACCAAGTGTACAGGAGCTGGCCGAATTAACAGTGACTAAAGAACAAGTTCGCCTGAAATCCATTTTTAAAACGGCCGAATTAGTCGAATCATCTTCGAATGATTGGCGAATCTATATTGATGAGGCACCGGCACTCCAGTCATCGCCACTGTATAGAACTATTTGGTTAAAACCCATGCCAAGAGAAAAGATGATCAATCATCTTCGCCCGTTGAAACACTACCTGCAAACCGCAGGTGTTGCAGCGGAAAAACATGAAATTGAATCTCTTACTAGAGATCTCTTTCTCTCCGGCGTTCAACGAGTTCGGGCCATCGGAGAGATGACTGACAGTTATATCGGTGAGCCGCATGATGGAGTGTATGCACTTGAAAGATTCTGTCAGCGCATAAATTTCAAGGATGCAAACAAACATCCATTAATGGAAGGAAAAGCATCGTTTGAAGACCTTCAAACTTTAAAAATAAAAAGATCTGAACCCATTATGGAAAAAGCGGATTTCCAGAATCAAAAAGTAGATGGGAAATATGCAGATCTTTTTTTCTACAGCGGTGGCAGCTCAGGTGAACCCAAACTCTCTATGTTCACTTACGAAGATTATCACCGACAAATGGAAGTGGCCGCTGAAGGATTATATGCAGCAGGACTTGATCCTAAAAATGATCGATGCATGAATCTCTTCTATGCGGGATCTCTTTATGGTGGATTCACCAGCTTCTTTACTATTCTGGAAAAATTAAAAGCTATTCATTTCCCTATGGGAGCTTCTACTGATTTTGCGATGGTAGGTAATACCATTGTAAGAAATAATGTAGATACACTTTTGGGAATGCCTTCTTATCTAGGTCAACTCTTTAGTGAAAATGAAGAGCTCTTTAAAAAATATAAAGGAATCAAAAAAGTTTTTTATGGCGGTGAACATTTTAGTGAAGGGCAAAAGAAATATTTGAAAAATACTTTTGGTGTTGAGCTAATCCGTTCCGCTACTTATGGATCAGTGGATGCCGGTCCATTGGGATTTCAATGTCCGTTTGCTGAAGGTGGAATTCATCATTTGCATGAAAAACTGCATGATTTGGAAATTGTAAAATTAGATTCAGATTCGCCTGTGACTAATAATGAAGTCGGAAGATTACTTTTCACTTCCAAAGTCCGTCACGGACAGAAAATTGTCCGTTATGCCATTGGCGATGTTGGAAGGTATGTAACAGGCGCATGTGAATGTGGAAGAGTCGGAACACGTTTCGAATTGATGGGACGTTTTGGAGATGTTTTTCGAATAGGTACTGTCTTTTTAAGTTATCAGAAGGTTCAAAAGATACTTCTGGATCAACTAGACTACAGCGGATCATTTCAACTACACCTCTATCCGAGTAGCGGTAGTGATAAAGAAAAACTCCAGTTAAAAATTGAAAAAAGCCATAACGTAACAGATTCGCATTCTATTTATGGATTGCTTGTTAAGCACTACACCGATCTTGCGATGGCTGTTAACGAAGACAAAGTTTTAAGTTTTGAAACACAAGTGGTTGAGAGACAAGAGCTCACATTTAATTCGACAACAGGTAAATTAAAAAGTGTGATTGATCACAGGGTTAAATAATGCAGAAGTGGACGCTTAAAGAAACAATCGAAAATGCTAAAAGTAATTCTCCCTTTTATGGAGAGCTCTATAAAAATCTTCCAAGCCTGGAATTAAAAGATCTTCCTATCGTTGATCAGGCCATTTTTTGGAAGAGTGAAGTGCTGACAGAAGAACCAACAGGAATTGTCTTTAAAAGTGGCGGAAGCACAGGTGCGCCCAAATTTTCTTATTTCACACATACTGAATGGAGTTCGTTTACTGAAGCTTTTGGGCGTGGAATGAGTGAGGGTATTTTAAGTGATGGCGACCGTGTAGCGAATTTGTTTTACGCTGGTGACATGTATGCTTCATTTATATTCATTAAAGATTCATTGCAGGCGATTACTAAAAAGAAAATTACCCAGTTTCCCATCGCTGGACAAACGGATCACTTGCAAATTTTAAAAACACTGGAAGAGTTCAGCATTAACGTTATTGTTGGAGTTCCTTCAGCCATTCTATCAATGCTCGAAAAATATACTCAGGATAAAAATAAATTTCCAAATCTTCATCTTGAAAAAATTCTCTTTGGGGGAGAAGCTCTTTATGATGATCAGCGGGCTTCGCTATTAAGGATTTTTCCAGATATAAAAATTTCATCAATTGGTTGTGCAAGTGTAGATGGTGGACTCATTGGTTATTCATCAGAAGATTGCGCCAATGGAGAGCATAGAGTTTTTGATTCTGAAAACATTATCGAACTTGTTGATCCTGACACGCTCGAAGTCATCACTGAACGCGGAAGAGCAGGCAAGGTACTTCTCACTAATCTGACTCGCAAACTTATGCCCATTATTCGTTATCCTGCTGGCGACATGGCCATGTGGTGTGAAAACGAAGGAACTCCGAATCGAAAGTTTAAACTCGTTGGCCGCTCTGATGAAGCTGCACGATTAGGAACTTTGAGTGTTTATTTTGATGATACGAGAGCGATGATAAGTGATCTCTTTGCTGATGCCAGCGGGCTGCAGATTCAATTTGTTCTAAAGCATTTTCATAATAAAGATGAACTTACAATTAAAGTTGCTCTTTTAGGTAATAGTGCTGATTTAAATGGTGAAAAGAAAATTTACGATCGCTTCGTGAAAGAAAAACCAGTTTATCTCGATCTATTAAAGAAGGATCTTATTCATCCTTTAAAGGTAGAAATCGCTTCCCTTGATAGCCTCGAAATGAATAAAAGAACTGGAAAAATTAAACGTATTATCGATAGAAGAAACGAGTAGGTAACAATGGATCGTGACACCAAAGTCATTATTTTCGGAATCGCCCTGACTGTTATAGTGTTTGCACTGGCAGTATTTTTTAGATTGAAAACTTAGGGTTGATCCTGAAATTCTTCGAAGCGTGGATCGTTCGGTCCCAGAATGTATTTATTCAAACCTAAATTCCCAAAAATAAAATCGGGTACTCGGATACGATAAAAAATTCCTTTTTCATGATTGTGCGTATTCATGACGTTTGTTTTCGAACGAATGGCAGAATGAGCACTTCCGTCTTCGTACGGAACAAAAAGATCATAGTGATCTTGTTTCGCTAAGAAATAGTTGATGATGTATTGGCGAAGCGCTTTCATGTCTTCCGGATCGTAGCTCGATACAAGAAAGCTGTTCGGATACTTGCGGAGAATGATTTTCTTTTTTAATTCATCTTCAAGTTGATCTTTTTTATTGAAGACAATAATTGTTTCTTTGTTTTCAACATCAAGTTCTTTAAGAACTTCATATGTCACAGATAACTGCTTTTCATAGTGCGGATCAGAGATATCACACACGATAATCAACAGGTCAGCTTCAAGCGCTGATTCAAGAGTTGTTTTAAACCCATCAATGAGAGTATTGGGTAGGTTGGAAATAAATCCTACCGTATCAATCATAATCATAGGTGGTTTAGTATCCGGGTTGAGCATGCGGTAAGTTGAATCGAGTGTCGCGAAGAGCTTATTCTCTTCGAGAATATCAACTCTACACAGACGATTCATGATCGATGATTTTCCAGCGTTGGTGTATCCCACGAGGGCCGCAGTCACTGCTTGATTTTCACGACGCTTTTTGCGGACAATTCTTTGCTTCTCTAACTGAACCAGTTCTTCTTTGTAGAATTCAATTTTTTCGCGAATGATACGACGGTCAAGCTCGATCTGCTTTTCACCTTCACCACCAAGAACCCCGACCCCACCACGTTGACGGTTTAAGTGGGTCCAAAAGCCAGCAAGACGGGGAAGCATATATTGAAGTCGGGCAATCTCGATTTGGATTTTAGCTTCGCGAGTGCGAGCGTGTTTAGCAAAGATTTCAAGAATAACGTGTACGCGGTCAACGACAGAGAGCCCGGTAATTTTTCTGATGTTGGCAATTTGTCTCGCTGTTAATTCAAAATCAAAAACGAGAAGTTTAGAACCTTCATCTTTAGCGGCTTCTGCTATCTCTGCTAATTTTCCTGAGCCAAGAATACTAGCTGGATCAATGTCTTTTTTATTTTGAATGTGAGCTTCACCAGTACGCAAACCTAAAGTGCGGAGGAGCTCTCTTAGTTCGTTGATTGAACGGCGCGATTCAGATTCATTGGAATGATCCGGGAAACTTGGACAAACGATGGAGACGAGTGTCGCTTTATAATCGGGATCAATATTAAATTCGTTATCCATCATAGGGAGCAATTATCCTTTTTTAGTCACAAGAATGTTGTCGAGAAGACGAGTTGGTCCGCATCTAAAAGCGCCGACAATAACAACTTCATTATCTTCTGCTGACGCTTTTTCAAGAGTCAGGGGATTGAGAATTTCGAGATAATCCCAACGTGAATCTTTGAGAGTTTCACTGACAAAGGCAGTCGTGTCTTCTTTATTTTTAATTAATTTTTCAACTTCCTGCAAAGTGCGCGGAAGTGTGAGGGCCAATTGGCGTTCACTGTCACTGAGATATTGATTGCGGCTTGAAAGAGCAAGTCCTTCAGCGTTTCTAATAATCGGCATGACATGGATCGTGATAGGAATTTCCAGATCGTGAACCATTTTTTTGATAATTACACATTGCTGGAAATCTTTCTGACCAAAGTATGCATGGTGAGCTTTAGCGATCGTAAAAAGGCGATAAACAACTGTGGTAACGCCATCAAAGTGAGTCGAGCGGACAGCGCCTTCGAGTTTGGTTTTCAATTCGCCAATAGAGATGCTGGAGCTGAATCCAGCAGGATAAATTTCATCATTTGTTTTTGGTGCGAAGACAACGATTTCTTTTTGAGCATTCAAAAGAAGTGCAATGGTAGAAATTTTACCAAGGTCATCATCAAGAGTGCGCGGGTATTTTTCGAAATCTTCGTTTGGTCCAAATTGTTTTGGATTGACGAAAATCGTGACGACTGTAACGTCATTATCTTCAGTGGATTTTTCAATCAATGACAAATGACCCTTGTGAAGATTTCCCATCGTTGGCACAAGACCAATAGTTTTTCCTTCAAGTGTTTTGCGAAAATGGTCGTAATCTTGGCGGCGAGTAAATACTTTGATCATTTGTTTGTTTCTGGAAAAAAAGTAGTAATGATTTTTTGGGCGAGTTCAAATTTTGTCAGTGAACCCTCATATACGAAACCTTTTTGACTAAGTAATCTGTAGTCAGCGTGATCAACATTGAAACCCGTGAGTTTTTCATCCCCTGCAAGTCCGTTGTTCACTTTAGTACCAACCAGAAGGTCTACTGGTTTTGATGACATCTTCTTTTGAAGAACAGCATCACTTAAATCTGTTTCAGCGGCAAAACCCACAACCTTGAGTTTGGCAGATTTTTTCTCAAGAACAGTTTTAAGAATGTCGGTCGCTTTTTTTATATCGAGTGAATCACTCATGCTGTCTTTTTTAATTTTACTTGTGCTGACATCAAACTCAATATCGGAAACGGCAGCAGAGCTAATGTAAAGATCAGCAGACGATAATTCACGGTGAACAGTATCGTGCATATCCTGAACAGTTGAAGTGCGAATGAGTTTGTAGTGTGGATGTTTAGACAAGAGTTCTAATTTTCCTGTCGAGTGCAACCCAGCGACAACAACAACTTTATGTCCAAGCGCGAGTGCCTGTTGAGCGAGATAGTAGCCTGTAATGCCCGAAGATGAATTCGTTAAATAACGAACAGGATCAAGCGGAACAATCGTAGCTCCTGTTGTGATCAAAAGTGTTTTTTGATCAGCTCTGTTTAATGGTTTTGTCATGAGTGGAATGAGTTCGATGATCTCATCCACATTCGGAAGTTTTCCCAATCCAACTTCTTCGCAGGCGAGTATGCCTGAATCAGTAGGAGAGACAAAAAGATTATTCAGTGTTTTTAATTTTTTAATTTGTTCGATGTTGTCTTTTGTGAATGGATGCAAAAGCATGTTTGTGTTCATTGCTGGAAACAACAAAACATTTTTCGAAGGTTCGAGTGCTAAAAACACCGACGTTAAAAGATCTGATGTTTCACCGCGAGCGAGTTTTGAAAGTGTGTTCGCTGAAACAGGCGCAATCGCAAAAACGTCACACCATCTAGCCAGATCAACATGCAGAACATTTTTGTGGGTAAAGTCGTCCATGCTGTTATAAACGTCACTCACACCTAAATAAGTGAACACTTCCGGCACTACAAATTTGAGTGCACCAGATGTTAGTATAACTTTAACTTCGTGGCCGTTTTTGACTAATCCTCGAGCGAGATCGAGTGATTTGTAAGCAGAAATAGACCCACTAACTCCCAATAGAATTTTCATCTGGAATTTATTTCATAAAAATGAAGAGTTTGCAATTTTAAGGCATCACCATAGCGACGAGAAACTTGGTTTTTGGCAGGTAACTAAAGACAAATAAAAATGAAAAGACGACGAGGAAAACCGCTTGAGTCGCAATGATTGTCCAGCCAATTGGCCCTAGGGTCGTCACAACTTTTCGACGTGTATAGTTCGTTTTGAGTGTTTGGTGACGATATTCGGCCGCAGCACTGTATTCAGTGATTTTCGACATCACTTCTTGATCTCTAAATTCTTGGCGCTTGCGTTGGAGTTCTTCTTCTGTCACCGGATTCATCCTGCAAAAGGTATAGTCCTCTTGTCGGTTATTATACGGCAAAGTTTAGAAAGGGAGTTCTTGGGTTTTAACCTGTTGAAATCTCTTAATGTAGGTGCATCTCTGGCAAAGATCTTCGACCAGTTTTTTTTGCGCAAACCCTTTTTTCATGGCCCTCGCCCTTTGACCCTCGAGAATTACACCTAAACTTTTTTCAGGGAGTTTTCCAAGATTTAATCGAGCTTCTTTATCGAGGCAGCAAGCGACGACTGTGCCATCAGCGTGAATACCAATGTGAGAGCTTACGGCATGACAGAAACCGTTTTCAGATTGTTTCGGCATAAGTGGGGAAGGCCACTCAAAACGTGAATCAAAATGGAGATAAACGCGGTTATAGATGCGTTTACTTTTTATCGAACTCACATCAATGCTTTCATTAATCGTGGTCTCAAAAAAATCACCTATTGTTTTTAAAATATCTCCGTTTGAATCATTCATCGTGCGAGTTTCGAAGATATTCCAGAGGCGGTAGTTAATATAAAGCTCAGGCCTTCTCTCCTGTGACATTTTCGAAAATTTAAGAATGTCGAGCAGGTAAGGATTAATGTCTCTGTCTCTGAAATTGTCTTTGAAAGAATGAATCGAAAAATTGATTTGATGAAACACCGGTGATGTCGAAAGAAGTTCACTATAGCGGTTCAACAGAATTCCATTTGTCGTTAAATTAATTTTAACGTTTGCGGCTTCACATGCTTTGATGATCGCCGTGAACTCCGGATGCGCAAGTGGCTCTCCCATGAGATGGAGACAGACCTGCTCAGTGTGAGGGGCGACTTCGTTTACAATACGTTCGAACATTTGCACGGCCATGATTTTCTTGTCACGCTCAACGACCGGACAAAAAGAACATTGGAGATTGCAAATATTACTGATCTCAATATAAACGCGTTTAAATTTGTTCATTTTAGTGATATCTAGCACATTCTATGAAAGAAACTCCAGCGACCTTTTACTATTTTCTCTGTAATCCGGGATCAAAAAAATTCCTGAAAGAAGAAATACGCCTTATTTATCCCGAACTCGTCTTCGCCTATTCAACAGAAGGTTTTGTCACCTTCAAAGAAACTAGGACGTTAGGTAAAACGTTGAGGCCAGTTTTCTGCCGCCACTTCGGAAGATTCATTAAGCGTGGATCATACGAAGAGGTTTCTCAGGGGTTATCAAACTTTCATTATTACTCTCTTGCCGGTGAAATTTTCAAAAAGGCCCAATTCAAAGACGGTGATTGGGTCAAAGAAATAATTAAAGTGAGCGAGACTCAATATTATTTAGGTGAGTTCCGCGCATCCATTCTCAATGCTCCTACTCCTGGTGGATTTTCAGAAGAAATTCTTCCAGAAGAATCTCCATCTCGTGCTTACATGAAAGTCATCGATGGAATGAATTATATGGGCATCACCTTTACTCCAGGCGAAGCGGCCCTGGAAATCGGATCGAGTCCAGGTGGAGCGACATATGCTCTTCTAAAAAAAGGTTTAAAGGTTGATGGAGTCGATACGGGAGAAATGCATCCGATCTGTTTGGAAAATCCTTATTTCACTCATCACAAACAATCGATTCAAGATTTCCACGTCTCATCATTGAAGAATCATATACAGTGGCTTTTCGTCGATATGAATCTTGCTCCAGAAGGAAGTCTTCGCGAGATTGAAAAAGTTGTAGAGGCCATCAGACCTTCATTAAAAGGGGCATTCATAACATTGAAGATGACAAAGTTTGAATTGGTTTCAAGAGTGCCCATGTACTTATCGATCGCACATAAAATGGGATTGAACGTAAAGATGGCGACTCAGTTGCCGTCTCACAAACAAGAATTTCTTCTTTATGCTGAATAAGTTTCTGTAATCTTTCAATTGTTGATTTATTTACTCAATTAAATAAAGTTTTTTTCCGATAAGACCTCTTAAGAGGTGATCTATGAGGAATAAACTCCATTGGCTGATGCTTTCATCGCTTGTGCTTTCTGCATGTCAGACGAATCCCACTCACAATGCTCGTTATCCCAGTTCCGAAGCGGATAATAAAAAATGGGATGAGCTGAGGCTTTTGCAGCAGAAAAAATTCGAGCTGCATGCTGAATACATGAATCTCGAAAAGAAAAAACGATTTGAACAAATCGAAAAAGTAAAAAATGAGATCAAGATTGTTGATTCGGAAATAGCAAGACTTGCTAACCAGATTCAGCCACTGGAAGCAGAAGGCGGACTATTCTATCACTCCAAAAAAGATTGGCGTCTTGAAGATGAAGAGCTCTCTCTCAATGATCTTTCACTCTATGGTCTTGATAAAAAAGTAAGACTTTCTTTTTCAACTTTTGAGGCGAAAGCAACGACTATTGAACTTAATCACAAATTGATTTCCAATAGCGGTTATACTCATTTTGAAAATGATAAAGAGCCTCCCAAGCTAAACTTCACCATTAAATGTGATGGTCCTTTTTCAATCAAATATGGCCTAACAAGAAATATTAAAGCCAATGAAGAATACGAATTTAAACTTGGTGATAAAAAACTTAGCAACGACAAAACGACTCTCACAATGAACTCTAAGGTGAATAGTTGTGATGTTAGATTTATAAGCGATCTCGATGAAAAAGCTCAATATGGATTTACACTTGAGAATGAAGCCAAAAGATTTAAAGGCCTTGAGACAATTCTTTCAACGACAGAAAAATGTTCACTGTTGAAGAGTTCGGAAAACTTTATCGATTCGACGTTTTTTCCGAATATGACTTGTCCAACGAAGTATGATTCGATCAAACTTCTTCCCGAGCCAGAAGATAGTTTACATGCGAGAGTTGTGGCCCTACTCGGACAAGATCTTCCAAAAGATTTTGTGAAGAATGCAAATCCATACGCACCTCTCGATTTCAGTAAAGCTCCTAAATATGATGCCCTTTTAGTTTCATATCTTGTTTTCCGTGCTGACTTCTACGGAACATTGATGGCCAGACTTCTTTCCCATCATGCTGATAAAGGTGCAGTCGTCAGAGTAATTGTTTCTGATGTTATCACTCTTAAAAAAGATGAAGCGATGTATGAGCGTATGATGGCCAGACATCCGAACATGAAATTTATTAAATACAGATTTGATTCCGATCAAGGCGGGGGAGCGAAGTTCTCTCAACTTCACCGTACGAATCACGTAAAGTTATTTCTCGCTTATTCTAAAGACAACCCAAAACAATCGATTGCAATCGTCGGTGGACGTAACATCCATGACGGATTTGTTTTCAAAACTCCCGTTGATGTTTCTGCACATCCTGAAATCGTAAACTACGTTTCGGGTGATGAATCATGGGCCTATTGGCGAGATTTTGAAATGGTCATTAGCGGACAAGACTTTGTTGAAAGTGCTGTTCGCCATTATCTGAATTTTTATCACATCAACAAAGAAAATCTAGTAATGAAACTTTCGAGCGTTGCAACTGCTAATGAAAATGCAGTTCAAACGGATAAAGGTTCAATGAGACATATGGTTTCGATTCCTTTTAAAGACGATCCTAACCTGAATCTTTTCTATGCAAAGATGATTGATACGGCCAAGAAAAAGATTCTCATTTCTTCTCCATATTTCCGTCCGGTAAAAGAAATTGGAGAGGCCCTGGATCGTGCGATTCAAAGAGGAGTTGATATCACCATCGTGACTCGTCTTGATCTCGAAGGTGACACTGCCGACTTTATATTAGGGGCAGTTAATAAAGACGGAGTTAACCGCTACCTGGAAAAAGTAAAAGTTTACGAATATATCGAGCCGAAAGTTATTCTTCACTCAAAGTTATTGATGGTTGACGACGAAGTGTCTTTCATCAGCTCAGTGAACTTAAATAAGCGCAGCTTCTACCACGATTTAGAAAATGGTGTAGTTGTTAACGATAAAGAATTTACTTTGAAGATGGATGCTCTCTACAAGGACTACTTGAAGCTTTGTAAACCATTAACAGAAAAACAAAAAATCATTTTCTGGAAACGCTGGTTAATTACATTACTCGATAAAGTCTTCTAAGAATTAAAGCAGTTTCAGGCCACTAGGATCGACCTTGTGGCCTTCCAATTGAAGCAAGAAAA
>CBIHOP010000023.1:0-18117 GCA_966211385.1 uncultured Bacteriovorax sp. | reverse complement strand
TTTTTAATTTCCATATTTATTTCTTAAAGTGGTGCATCCACTTGGAACGTTAATCTCTTCATGTTGAATTTCGTGATCATTTGATCAACGAATTCACGATCTTCTTTTCTGTGCGTGATGAGGAAGCATCCACCACCACCAGCACCGCAAATCTTCATTCCAAGGTGTTTAGAATGGTCTTTGAGGGCCTTATGAAGTGCACTCATATTCTCAGTCAGAATCCCGGGGAAAAGCTTTCTGCGCTCTTCACCTTCTGCCGCAATCAAATTGATCAGGTCTGTATAATTTTTTGCTCTCATGCTTAAAAGAGCTTCATGTGAAAGTCTGGCGATCTCTCCCAGCCCTTTTCTGATCTCGACATCTTTATTGAAAAAACCTTTATAAACTTCCCAATTGTTGATTCCTGAATTTCTCGATTCATTTGAATAAACTAGTGTGAGGTTATTTTCGAGAACATCTTTTAATTCTTTTGAATAAAGCTGTTCAACTTTAACGGCACCTGGTACAGGAAGAAGTGCCAGCACTCCTCCAAAAAGAGCAGGATAATAATCCTGATAACCGGCCGGACAATCAATGATTCGCGCTTCGATCGAATTCACTTTTTGAATGGCTTCAATACGATCAAACTTCTGACCTAAATATCCAGCGATGGCACTATAACAAGTCACACCCATTGCAGAAGATCCACCAAGGCCTGCACCAGGAGGAGATCCAGAAGAAAGCTCCATGCGAACATTGCGATTCAGATTGAATAAATTCATGATCTGAATGATGAAAGAAAAATTACCGAAAAAACCGTTTTGAAAATTTTCAGGTTTAAAATCAGAAGATTTAAACTGCACAGTTGAATTGTAATCGTGAGAAACAATTTCAACGCCATCAAAATCAATCGCACTCACATTCACTTGCGCTTTTAATGAAGTCGCAAGATTTAATGTAACGACGTTAGGTAGAATAAGATTAATAGGATTAAGATCGAGCGTCCCACCTAATAAATCAACACGAACAGAACCAGATGCTTGGAAAGATTTATTCACCATATACTCCGATGTAAGGTAGCTCGCGATAGCGTCCATCGAAATCTAGGCCGTAACCAATCACAAACTTATCTTCAATATCAAAACCTAAGTAATCAATTGCCACTTCAGTTTTTAAACGAGCACGCTTTAAAAGAAGTGAGCAAAGCTTAAGCGACTTAACTTGTTTAAGCTTCATATGCTTTAGTAAAAATGAAATCGTCAGTCCCGTGTCCACGATGTCTTCAACAACAATCACGTTTTTACCAACGAGTGACTGCTTAACATCCAAACGGAAGCTGACTTCACCTGAACTTTGCGTTCCCTCATAAGAGCTGAGTGAAACGAATTCAATTTGAGCTGGAATTTTTAAATGACGAACGAGATCGGCACAAAAAATGAACGATCCGTTTAAAACACCGACGATAACCACTTCCTGATCTTTAAAATCACGATTGATCATGTCCGCGAGTTCTTTGACTCGTTTTTCGATAGCGGCAGAAGAGATGAACTCCCCTATTTGCTTTGTACTGTTGGCATTCATCGTCTTCTCCTATGAATGCCTTTAAGTGTACTATAAGTTTTGAGTTTTGGAACGAGACTCGTTTAAATTTACGAAGAAAGCGAGTTGATCTTGATCTTCACCAAAGAAGTCAGCATGCGCTCTACAACGAGCTTCGTACAAATCTGTCTCCCCAACTAAAACCTGTGCAGAATTAGCAGGATTTTTTCTGAAAGTTTTAGAAGCTGGAGCTCCACAAACAGTACAGATCGCCTGAATTTTATCAACACGGTCAGAGATCGCAAGAAGGTCGGCCATTGGACCAAAAGGTTTTCCCATGAAATCTTGATCTAATCCTGCCATGATAACTCGGATTCCACGGCGAGCAAGTTTCTCAACCACGATAGTGATATTGGCATCGAAGAATTGAACTTCATCAATGGCGACAACTCTCGTTGAATCAAAAACTCTTTGAAGAATTTCTACAGATGTATTCACTGGTGTCGCTTCAATTGAAAGAGATGAGTGCGAAACAACTTCTGTTTCATGATAGCGATTATCGATAGCTGGTTTGAAAATTTGAACTTTTTGACGTGCAATTTGTGCGCGCTTTACCCTTCTGATAAGTTCCTCTGTTTTGCCAGAAAACATTGGACCGCATACAATTTCAATACTGCCGGAGGCTCCTGCCATCGGTGAAAATAAACTCATTGGTCTCTCCTAAAAATGTCTCAAAATCAAAATACATGTGTGTGTGTAAATCCATCATGGCCTATGGTCGAATGCGTGTAAACGAGTCACTGGGCCCAAAAAATTAATAAAATCTAACATCAACAAAATTCAAGACGTTTCAATGGGATTCTAAGGAGATTAGATAAGGGATATCAGAAACACTAAGTAAGACGCGATGAGTATCGCTAGTAAAAAAAGAATAAAGAGCGGGGTAATCAGCACTAAAAAAGCTTGCGTGTTTGTAAAAGACAGTTTTGATTTCAGGCCGGTAAATAAATAAAAGGCCTGAGCAATAGTCGAAAGAACTCCGCCAAAAATCGGAATGAGCAGGAAAACATTTGATGTAAATGAAGTTGTCACAACATCAGTGATGAGATCTTCTTCTGCGTGTTCCGTATCTTCTTCAAAATCAAAAATTTGAGCGTAGAACTTAATGAGGAATGTCCAAAACTGATGCAAAAATTGAAAGATGAAAGGATAAAAAATCACCTGAAACAATGTTGAAAGCAGAGAAAATTTCTGAAACTTTACATTGAGTGCTTGAAATAGAAGATGAGTAAAATCTTTTGAATTTGAAAGATACTCATAGCTCACAATTCCCAGATAAATGGCAGCAACAGAATACATGGCCTGCACGAGATGCAGTCCCCATGAAAAACCTAATACCTCGAGAAAAGTTGAACGTTCCCCATCGCGCTCTTTACGAGTGGGATGCATGAACGTTGAAATAAATGTCGAGATCGGCTTTGTCATGGTTGAACGTAATCCTCATACTTGATGCTGAAAGGAAGTGTTGCGCCTACGTAGTGATGAATTTTTACTTTCATCGCCTGGTCTACAGTCATGGCATCGTTGTCTTCAAGGATAACATTCAATTGTCTATTCTCAAAACTCAACTGCAAAACATTCTTCTTGAGGATTTCAGTTGGTTTTTCCGTCAAATCACTCACGTGATCCCCTTCCATTTTTATAAAATCGATCAGCTGTTTAAATGAAGTCGCTTTCAATTTTGATTGGGGAACTTGTGGTGTAAGCGAAGCCACTTTGAAAAGATCGCTGTCTGTGATTTTCACTTTCAGCTGCTGGCCTTTATAAAATGTTAGTGTGAGATCGTATTCTTTTGCTTTTGGAACGATCTTTTTCACCCAAAAATCCTGAACATTCACGAAAAAATATTGAGCATCTTCTTGCTTAAGTTCATAGACGATATTGTCTAAGCTGCTCTTTAAAAAATAGCCGTTTTCTTCGCCATATCTTTTATAAACTTCCAGCGTGTATTTTTTATTTTCACGATCAGTCACTTCAAATTGCGATAGAGGCTCTTTAAGAAGAGCTGGCTCAGCTGGATAAATAAGACTTTTTGCTTCTAATTTTGTCAGGCGACGATGAAATGAAATCCAATTTTCTTCAAAGTATCCAAGGCCTGCCGGTGACTGTGGAATAGTAATCGATTTTTCGAAGTTGATGACAAATCGTCTGTTTCGAAAAGTCGAAATGGCAATTTCTTTGAAATTAATTTTATCTTCCACATAACCAAGGTCTTTCAAAACGTGTGTGTCGTGAAAGTACTTATTCGTAAGTAGGAAGATCATCGCCAGACGACGAAATTTCGCATCTGACTTTTTGTATTCATCATCAGTCTGATACACACCTGGATCTGGTGACTCATCATGGGCAATAACGATTTGAGATTTTTGATCGCGAATAACTTCCATGTAGAAGCTTTGATCATATTCCAGTTTTTTACCGAGAATAAAAACAAGTTGTCCCTTCTCAAAGGTGAAAGTCATTCTCATTCCTGGATCAGGAATATAAAAACTTTTTCCCACTTTATTAACTTCTTTCTCATCTAAAAAAGTTTTGATTTTAACCCCAGAGAGAATTGTAAAAAATTCTTCTAGTCTGGCCTTTGATAACTTCAGGTTGTTGTCTTTGGCGTAATAGTCATCCCCTCTTTTTTCAAAAGCAAGTTTAACTCCATCAATGGCCGTGACTTCACCTAAACGATCGACATCGACAATAGATAATTTTTTATCGAGAGCAGCTTCATTTTTACGATTCGCTCTTTCTTCAAAAAAATAAGTAGCTGTGATCGCCAATATGAGAAGGATAAATAAACTGATATTGCGATTTTTTTTAATCCATTCTTTCATTTATTACGTTTCCTTCTATACATTACGATGGCCGTTCCAAAAAGAATGAGCGGGGAAAAAAGAACTGAGAAATAAAAAATAATCCCCTTTTGCGGATCAGAAATGAATACTGGCTCACTTTGAACAATCGGAAGATTAAATGAGATAAGTCTGTCTTCACCAGCAATCCAAGAAAGAGAATTCAGGAATAGTGCAAAGTTACTTCCGAATTTCAAATAAGCATTGATGACAAATGTTGAGTTACCAAAAACCACAATTCTGTTTTCTGCACTTTCGTAAGTAAGACCTAAACTCAGTGGACCAGGCTGATCTCTTCCAGGAGTAAAAGTAATTTGCTGATTCACAACTTCTTTTAGATTTGTCTCTCCCCAAGAAGCAGGAAAAGGTGTCGTTGAAAAAAGCGAAGTCACTGTTCCCTTCACTTGTGGGAACAATTCGTCTGGGAGGCTTTCTAGCGATGCAGTTAATGGAAAAAATACTTGTCCTTTGAAATTTTTCGTCACACCTGCGTTTGTATTGAATTCAGAAATAAGCGGAATCGATCCGTTTGAACCCGTAACAAAACTCTTATTATCGACAACAAGATCATTGCGCACTTTAATTTTATATTGCTCTAGAAGCGCTCTTAAATTCTGATGATTGTCTCCGTTTAGATCCGGATCAAGCCCAATTAAAAGATTTCCTTTACGAGCTAAATATCGTTTTAGAACATCGATTTCGCCGGCCTGCAAAGATTTCTTTGGTCCCCAAAGAATAGCTGCTTTTGCATCGAAAGGAATTTCTTGAGTTGTAACAAGATTAATCGGACGAAGATCGATGGCCGAATTTTTAGCCGCTTCAAAGATAAATTTTAATCCTTCATTTTCAGGACTCTCCAGGTCCGCTTCATCGTGCCCCGTGAGGAAATAAATGACAGGATCAGCAGGACGAGAGATTTTGATCAAAGCGTTTGTGATGTTAAGTTCATCTCTTTGAGTAACCTTCTGTCTCTTACCTTTATACTCAACAACAAGAGTGGCCGCTTCACTGATTTGATAGTCGCCTACAAGATCTGGACGAACATCAATATCAATCTTTTCAAGTTTGATTGAACTCTTTTCCATGCGATAGAATTCAAGCAAAGTCATCCACGCCATTGACTCAGTTTTACGGGCAAACATTTTGAATGTGATATCATCATCCATCTGCTTCAGAACATTTTTCGTTTGATCTGAAAGAGAGTTCAGTTTGATGACAGATAAATCGGCCTGAACCGGATGTTTAAAGGCCCAATAGTTAATGAGCCCCATAATTCCAAAAAGCAGAACAAAAAACGTAATCGTCTCTGTGAGTTTTTTGAAGTGATGGCTTTTATAATAAAAACTCAGATCGTCTTTGTTTAAAAACAAAAGCAGCATCGTTAGACACAGATTGAAAATCGTAACGGCGAGATTAAGCGTTAACTCGTCTGGGATAGAAATCCAAAGCGCAACGATGACGAGGTAAAGAATAACGTTAATGACAGTAAGAAGAATGCTATACCATTTTTTCATAGTGAGATTACCACTTTCTTGATTGCAGTGACTGACGAGTTAATAAAAAGAAAAAAGTCCACGCACAAATAAAATAGACGATGCTGTATGATTTGATCACTCCGCGAGTGAATCCTTCATAGTGAAAAGGGATCGTCATATATTGAGTAATTAGGGCCAGCAAATAGTTGTCTGTAGCATTGACTGAAATAACCATTAACATCGATCCCAGCAAAATACAGAAAGTCATTAAGCTTGCAACGATTTGATTATCAGTAAGGCTCGAACAGAAAAGTCCTACTGCTGTGTAAGTCATAATCGAAAGAATAATTCCCAGGTATGAACTCCACACCACTCCCCAATCGCTATATCCAGAGAAACTGAGAATGATGGGAAAAAGAAATGTAAAAGACAGCATGAAAATCAGCGACAGACTGATCGATAAGAATTTGCCGGCGATGATCTGCATTTCCGATAGTTCAGAACGTAAAAGAAGATCGAGAGTGTGTCTTGCCTTTTCTTCCGCAAACGATCGCATCGTCATGAGCGGGCAAAGAAAAACAAAAATAAAATTAATATTGCCGAAGATTGGTGTAATCACCCCTTGGGTCATTGTTGTTGTACTCATTTCTTTAGATTGTAGAATGTAATTGAAAAACAACCATCCCATCATGAATGAGAATAATCCCGTCAGGATATAGATAAGTGGAGAAGTAAAAGTATCTTTTAATTCTTTCTTCGTAAGAATCATTATGTTTTTCATTAATTCATCCTCTTAAAGAGATCTTCGAGATCCGCTTGCTCTTCATAAAATTCCAGCAATCCAATTTCGCTCTTGGAAAGTTCTCTGGAAATTTCAAGGCGACGATCTTCATCACCTTTTGTTTTCAAAATGAGATCCCACGCTGAACCATCTTGTTTGAAACTGAGCTCAAACAGGTTGCATTTTTTCTTAAGCGCTTCAGCTTCCTGTGCACTAAAGTTTGCCACTTTCGCAAAAAGTGTTGATTGCTTTTTGAGACCCTTAAGAATTTTATCCATCTCACCAGTGATTTTAATTTCACCTTTATCGATCAAAGTAATGTCGGAACAAAGAAGTTCAACGTCGTGAAGTTGGTGGGAAGAAAAAAGAATCGTGTGATCTTTTTTCAATTCCATGATGAGCGCTCTGATTTCAGCAATGGCCACTGGATCGAGACCAACAGTCGGTTCATCGAGAATGATGATGTCGGCATCACCGACTAAGGCCTGAGCAATTCCTACTCTCTGCTGATATCCTTTTGATAAATTTCCGATGAGACGATCTTGCACATGTTGCAATCCGGTCTTCATCAAAACATCATCAACATTTTTTCCTTTTTGAACGGTTGTAATCTTTTGAACGAATTCCAGATAATCACGAACCGTCATGTTTCCATACACTGGAGGATGCTCAGGAAGAAATCCTACACGCCCATTGCATTGAAACGTTCCTGATGACTGCGTAATAAGGCCGGAG
This sequence comes from uncultured Bacteriovorax sp., assembly GCA_966211385.1. GTDB lineage: Bacteria > Bdellovibrionota > Bacteriovoracia > Bacteriovoracales > Bacteriovoracaceae > Bacteriovorax. The sequence continues at coordinate 10,705 of CBIHOP010000023.1, read as the reverse complement.
AGAATTTTCATCGTTGTCGATTTCCCTGCGCCATTGGGACCTAGAAAGCCATGCACACTTCCTTTCTTTACTTTGAAAGAAACGTCTTTTAGGGCCATGCGTCCAGGGTAAGACTTCGCTAGATTTTGAATTTCAATTGCATATTCCATAGGACCACTCGTTATCCACAAAGATTTGAGGCAAAAGTTAACATTATGGGAAAAATCGTAGCAAAAATTACAGCAATTGAAAAAAATTTAGTATAACTTTAATGAAAGGAGCTGATCTTCACGATTAGACTGCAATGATGAACGCACAAGTAACAGATAGATTCCTTAATACTATTAAAAACGCTCAAAACATTGTGATCTCTACGCACATTATTCCTGATGCTGATGGAATTGGAAGTCAGATTGCTCTTTGTTTGGCCCTTCGAGCAGTTGGCAAAAACGCCATTTGCGTGAACGAAGAACCTCTTCTTGAAAGATATAAATATCTCGATCCGGAAAATGTCGTTATTTCTTACGACGACTATTGTTCATTTTTTACTGAATCGGAAATCGATCTTTGCATCGTCGTTGATACCAATTCGCTAGAACGCATTGGTGAACGAATGAAGGCACTCGCAAAACGTGCGCCTAATCTTCTTTTTATTGATCACCATCCATGTCCGCCAGATGTTATCGCCTCAAATTGTATCGATACATCAAAAGCTGCGACTGGAGAGCTTGCTGGCGAACTTATTCGCAGTTTAAAAGTTCCTCTTACTCGCGATATGGCCCTGCCACTCTACACAGCTATCTTAATCGATACATCAAGTTTCCGTTATCCAACGGTGACGGGTGACACTCACCGCTTGATTGGCTCACTCATGGACACAGGTGTTCGTCCCCCGCATGCTTACAATATGATTTATGGAACGAAGAAACTCTCATACATGAAACTGTTAGGGAAAGTTCTCGCTTCTGCTCACAATACAAAAGATGAAAAAATCGCTTGGCTGACTTTGACTGAAGACCTGCTCAGTAAATTTCATGTTGATTCAGAAGATACGCTCGCATTCATCAACCACCTGCTCGTTCTCGACAATATCAAAGTCGCCGTGATGTTTAGAGAGATGGGTCCGGATATTAAAGTGTCACTCCGTTCAACTGGCATTATCGACGTCGGTTCAATGGCCCGCGCTCTCGGAGGCGGAGGACATGATCACTCTGCTGCGGCCATCATCAAAGGTGAGCTTGAGTCCGTCATTAAAACAACCATCGAAAAAATCTACGCCATTCTGATTGAGATGGAAGCTAAAGAAGCGGCTTCTCAGCAATAGAAGTGGTTAAGCAAGAATTCGTTCGAGGGCCTCTTTTTCTTTCGCATTAAAATTGAATGCGCCTTTTGAAAGAACCGTTTTTAATTTCTCTTGGGTATTAGTATCTGTCGGATCGTTTTTTGCGATATCACTTTTTAAAATAATATCTTTTTTCTTTTCCACTTCTTCTTCCGTCGCTTCCACTGCAGAATCTTTTTCGAAGGGAACAATCACTGGAGGTCTCACTACAGCTTCATTGAGAAATCCCTCGCCTAATTTTTGTGATTCAACAACTTTCTTTTTTGGTGCAGCAGAGGCTTCAACGTGTGCCGCAAGTTTGCCTTTAATTTCATCTGCGGACATTTGTTTTCGCTCAGGAGGCGGAGCTTTTTTACGACCAGGTGGACCTTTGGCGCCTTTCGCTGCTTTCGAGTTTTCTGACTTTACAGGCGAAGCACTCGACGGTTGATTGAATATTTTCATGCCAAATTCCTTTTACGGTTTTAGTCTTTCTCCTGTACTATTATAGCTTATCCGAACCCACATTTTTATCAGGCAAAATCACCCATGACCGACCTTAGAAGTCTTGTAAAAAACAAAAGCGCAGTCCTCTTCGATATGGATGGAACGCTTGTGAACACTGAACCTTTGCATGCAAAAGCGGCCGTTATGGTTTTGGAGTCATTGGGAATTAAAATTGATCTGGAAAAAACAATCGATCAGTTTTACGGAATGACTGATTATGTGGTGTTGAAAACTGTTTGCCCTCAACTGACTGACAGTGAGATTGAAGCTGCTATTCAACAAAAAAATAGGCACCTCATCGCTCTCTTTAAGGCCCTTCATCCCAATGAAAAAGAACAATACATTACTCCCGGTCTCTTTGATTTCTTAAAACATTTAAAGAATCAAAACATCAAATGCGCCGTCGTTTCTGCCAGTGAAGATGTCATCGTTTACGAAACTCTTTTGTGTTTTGATATTCATCCCTTCATGGAATTGCAGATGGGGCGCAATCAAACAGCGCTTACAAAACCTCATCCTGATCCCTATGTAGAAGGTATGAAACGTTTAGGTGTACGTCCCGATCAAACACTTATTTTTGAGGATTCTCCCACCGGCCTAAAATCAGCGAAATTATCCCTCGCTCAAGTGGTTCGAGTAACGGCCTTTATGCATGAAACGAGCTCTCAACTTGTTGAAGATGAGTACCACGCGATTAAAAGTTTTCACTTGGGCTAATGCACAACTTCATTTACTTGACTAGCACACTCAATTAACCGAATCTTTACCTCTAAAAAAATTGAGGAGAGATCACTATGTTAAAAAGTCTATTGAGCTTGCTCTTAGTAAGTGCATTTTCAGTTTCTGCTATGGCCGAAACAACATTTAAATTTAATGGCGACGCTTATGTTCGCGAGTACTTCAGAAATAGTTATGCAGGAGCTGACACTCACGCATTCAACCAATTCTTTCGTTTAAACCTTCAAGCAAAACCAGATGAAAACTTAACAGTAAAAACTGGTCTCGTTCTTTCAAGCAACACTTGGGAAGGAGACAATCACGCTGGTGCTGGAACACTTACAGCTGGTGGAACGAATGATGATGGTTTCGGAAAATCAAACGTTACAAGATTAGATCACGCTCAAATTGAATACAGCAAAGATGGATGGATCACATCTGTTGGTCGCATGGCCGTAACTTCTCCTGGATCATTCCTTACGAGTGATGACAGAAGAGATAGAATTCAAGTTGTAAAAATTTTTCCAAAGTTTGATGCTCTTGCGATCATCTACGACAAGAGAGCGGAAGGAAGTTTAAATAACAGTGACGATGATGTTGATATGTACTCAGTAAACTATTACGGTGCTACTGAATCTTTCAAATATGCTTTCCAAACTGGATACTGGGTATCTAAAGCTTACAATCCAGCAACATCACTTTTAAACGGTGTAAACCTGGATAAAGTTAAACAAGTTACTCCACAGTTCGAAACAACTTTCGCTGGTGTGACTGCTAATCTTTACTACACTGTTCTTTTTGATGGTTCTGCTCTTTACAGAGACACTCACCACTCTGCTGCTCTTAAATTCACAAAAGATTTCGAAGTTGTAAAAGTTGAACTTCAATCAATGGGAACAAAAGATGGTGGTTTAATTGCTGGTGGATTTGATTCACTTGTAAGCCTTGTAAACAACTCTCCAGATCACAATCAATCTTCAATCAAACTTCGCACAATTGGTTTTGGTCTTGGAAACAAAGCTGTTGATGAATCATTTCACGCAGTGAGATTCTCTAAAAAAATCAATGAAGATTGGTCAGCAGCATTAGCTGGTGGTCACGGGATTTTTTACACTGGAACAATCAAAGAAAAAAATTCAATCGTCGATGCATCTGTTCGTTATGTCTTCACACCAAACCTCGCAGTTAATGCATTCTACGGAAAGTTTTTTGGTGATTACAAGGATCGCGCAGGCTCTGTTACTCTAAACGCTAATTTCTAATCTCTTCATAGACGATCACACAAATAATGGGCACTTTTTAAAAAGTGCCCTTTTCCTAACTCCTCAAAATTCTTAGACCACTTGCTTTTCTTGAGGCCAGTCTAAATACCTAGTAATCTGATCAAGATTTTTTAAAACGTTTGTGGTTTTTCAGCGGTACGTCTGTTGAAGTGAAAAAGAGTAAAAGAAAATCACGAGCAAGATATTTGGGATTTCTATGACGACAATTTTTTCTAAGACAAAAGTTCTCCTGCTCTCTACTGTAATTTCTCTCGGTGTTCTTACTACTTCATGTGGTGATGGTACAAGCGGACAAAACATTCAAGTTCCAGGAGTGAACGGAATGTCAGTTACTCTTGTTCAAGACAACGTTCTTATCTCAATGGTATTCGAAAACCTTCAATTGGATGGTGGTCTTCGTTACAACATTCCCAAGTATCCAAACTCGTATTTAGAAATTTCGCCAGATCTTCAATCTGCTGGTACTTTAATGGCGATCAATCTTTCTCTTAAAGACGTACTAGATACTCGTCTTCAAACTCTTGATCCAGCAACTCTTCCAGGCGGTCGTTCACTTCCAGGTGTAGCTGGTGGACGTCTTCCAGCTGTAGCTTTCTCAATTGAAAAATTCAAGAACATGGCGTTCTACATTGGACCAAAAGTATTTGGTGTATTCATCCCACTTAAAAATCTTGGAATCGGTGGATCGATTATTACAGCAAGATATTATACTGGTAACAACAGAATTGGTAACATCTCACTAGTAGGCGAAGATGCTAACGGTGAACACTCAGGACTTCTGTTAATGCTTGATATGAGCCAACAAGTTAAATCACAACTTAAAGCTCACGCTGCTAAATTCGAATAATAAAAAAAGTCTTATCGCCCCGGGAGTTCTTCCCGGGGTTTTTTATTTTTGAGCGGGATCTTTTAAAAGAACAATTTGCCAGCGGTTATTTGTCGAAGCATCGTTTTTAAGATGCATGTAAAGCGGTCTTTCTTTTTTCTCAATATCATTCACGACATAAAATTTTTCACCAAGCACCGTCAGAATGTTGAAAAGACCTTGATGATTATCCGTATCCAATAAATATTTTAAAAACACGAGTCCAACCGGAGCTTCTTTGGAACCAAGAAGATCGTAGGCCTTCATATCATTTAAGGCCGCACGGGTTTGAAACTTCTTCATCGGTGTAGCAAGTTCACTCATCATCTCTTGCGAAAATTCAAAATCATCGCGAAAGACTTCCATATCTATCACAGCACTCGCCTCTCCTTTTTCACGAATGGCGAGGGCCTTCGTTTCAAACTCAGAAAGTTTTGGTGGTTCTGGTTTAACTTCTTCAACAACGACAGGTGCTGCCTCAACCGGTTTTTCAACAACAGGTTCAGGCGCGATAACAACCTTCGGAGGCGCTTTAGGACGAGGTTTTGGCTTGACCACTACTGGTTCAACCTTTGGCGGTTTTAAGGCCGTTAAAAAGTCACTGAGCCCTTTCATATCGAATTCTTTTAGCGACCCTGGAAGGAAAAGTTCTCCCTGAATATAACGAGAATCCGTTTTTAAAAGATGAGAATAAATGAGTGGATATAATCTATTTAAACTCAGGTAAGGGATTTCTTTTGTAGAGAAAAGTTTTGAATAACGTCTTAAACACTCCTCACCCATTCCCGTTTGATTGATGATGTTGAAAGCGTTTGACTTACGGATAAGCTCCGTAGCTTTTTCGATTTGATTAAGTCCGTAGAGCTGATCTTTTTCAGCACATAATCTTTGAATGACATCTGTATCTTTTTTACAAAAATCGCCAATGGCCATCTGAATTTCTTCTTCAGGAAGTGCGCGACAGTTTTTCTTATTGCCGATACACCATTCGTGCAAACGTGAAAAAAGTGGATCTGTCGTTAAAGATGTCGATTTTTGAAATTCATCCAACCACTCCGCTTTTTCTTTTTTAGAAAAAGGATCGACCTTAGTTTTAGAAATTTCGTTGACGAACTTTCCATAAACTCGATCTTTGAATTTTTTCATGTCTTCACTTTTCGGAGAACATTTTCCAAAAAGATCATTGAATTCGATAGAACAAATTTTAGAAGCACCCAATTGATTGGAAGCTTTATGACCAATGCGCAGGGATTCAAACAAATACGACATGCTTACAAGACGATAGAGATAACGGATGTACTCCATATTTTCAGCAAGTGTTTCATCCGGACAAGTCGATTTTTCAACGATATCTTTAAACCAGAATTGATGAAGTTCGAAAGGACCTGGCTGTATTTCTTCATTCAGATAAATTTCGCGATAAATATCATCAAGGAGAACCAATCCACCGGCCACATCACTAAAGACTGCCCGAGGATCAAGAGGACCGCGATAGTTCACTGTCTTCTTTTCACCTAGGTAAACATTCTCATAATATTGATTGAGCACAGGCTCCTTTGCCCATCCATTTAGGATGAACAAAGGTGTAAGTGCTGTGATCAATATTTTTTTAAAACTCATTAATTAAACCAAAATAAACTCAAGCTCGGAATGTACGTGATAATGATGAGTGCAATAATAAGCAAAATGAGAAATGGCACTGACACACGGTACATTTCCGTGATCGGTCTATTAAATCTAAAGCTACTGATAAACAGGTTGATCCCTACTGGCGGAGTGAGATAACCGATTTCCAAGTTCGCCAGGAAGATCATGGCAAGATGAATAGGATCGATACCGAAGTCTGTTGCAATTGGAATAATAAGTGGAACAACAACAACGATGGCCGAGAAAATATCCATCAAACATCCAACTACTAGCAAGAAAAGATTCAAGAAGAGAAGGAATGTATATTTGTCGTGAATGAATTCTTTCATCAGTGCGAAGATCTTAAGAGGAATTTCTTCGTCAACAAGATAGTTAGTGAAACCAAGAGCACAACACAAGATGAGAAGAATCCCACCAACCAAGCTCATTGAATCAACGATAACTCTCGGAACATCTCCCATGAAACTAAGATCGCGATAGATGAAAACTTCCATGACAAAAACATAAAGCGCTGTGAATGCTGCGGCTTCAGTGACTGTCACGAATCCGCCATAAATACCAACGAGAACTAAAACAGGAAGAAGAGCTTCAAGCCATGCATCTTTTAATGCGGCTAAAAAAGTTTTCAAAACAAACGGGTGTTTCGTAGCTCCGCCTTTTGGACTGTTATAAATTGACCAAAGAGAAAGAACGATCATGATGACGAGCCCTGGAACTAATCCGGCCTTGAATAATTTATCGATATCAACTTTAGCAACAAGTCCATAAAGAATGATCGGAAGTGATGGAGGAAAAAGTAAACCAAGTGAACCAGAAGCTGTGATAGTTCCCAGTGTGAATTTTTCACTGTAACCATCTTTAACGAGAATCGGATAAATCAAACCACCAAGTGCAATAATGGTTACACCTGATGCACCCGTGAACGCTGTAAAAAAAGCACACACCACAAGCGCAACAATTGAAATACCACCTGGCAGCCAGCCTAGTCCAGTTTCTGCTAAACGCAGAAGACGCTGTGGTGATTTACTTTCGGCCATCAGATATCCGGCGAAAGTAAAAAGTGGAATCGTCATGAGTGTAGGTGCTGAAGAAATTCGGTAAAACTCTTGCGCAACGGCCGAGACCTCCACTCCTGAATAAGTGAAGGCCACAAGCGCCGCAAGCGACATAATAACAAAAAGCGGAACACCAATTATGGCAAGACCAACTATACCTAAGGCCGCAATCGTACCGCTCATGGAACTTCTCCTTGAACAACAGCTTTAGGCTGTTCATCGAAACTCAACCAGAAAATAAAAAGAAAACGAAGAGCGATGAGTGCTAATCCGATTGGGATCATCATGACCAGATAACCACTGCTGATTCCCCAGAATTCGATTTTAGCAAATTCCATTTCTACTTTTGTAAAGGCCCAACCTGCATTGATTAACCAAAGCAGAACGAGAAATGAAGCGATCATAATGAAGCGTTTAATGAAAGCAGCAACTACGTGCCACCCTTTACTCTCAATGATTTTTCCAACTAAATCGATTCCAATGTGTGTTCCTCTTCCTGTTGCCACGACTCCACCAAGAAAAGCGCTAAAGAAAACAAGGTGACGAATAAAAGGATCAATCCAGGGAAGATTGATATGAAACCAACGAAGGACAATACTCCCCGAACTAAAAAACAGCATGGCGAGAACAGAGAGTACAAGCAAGAAAATTGAAAATTTTTCTAATGCCGTATCCAGTATTTTAACAACTTTCATTATTTTTTTCCTAATTCAGCTTCCAATTTTTTGTAGGCTTCTTCTGAGAAAAGTTTTCCACGAAGTTTTTTCACAATCGTTGCTCTATATTCAGGAGCAGTTTTTACGTCAGCATCATTGAATTTTACGAACTCAATTTTTTGCGCTTTCATAGCAGCAATAGCATCAGCGTTGTCTTTTGTATTTCCGCTGTTGATTTCGCCTTCATATTTTTTTGCAATTTCTTCTACGATTTTCTGATCAGCTGGAGCAACTTTTTGCCAAGCAGATTGTGAAATAACAAATGCACCGATTGAATAAGAGATTGGGAAATCGATAAGGTATTTAACTTTTGTATTCCATTGAAGTGCTAAAATCCCGATTGGTGGAGCGTATGCCGCTTCAACAACACCAGTTGAAAGAGATGAAAGAACATCTGGAAGAGCAAGAGGAACACCATTAAGGTTCATCGCCTCAAACATACCTGTTACAATCGGATCTCCATCCCAAGACCAGATTTTTAGATTTTTAATTTCGTTCAGGTTGCTTACTTTCTTTTGAGCTACGAAATAGACTTGCCCAATTTCGAAAATCCCCAATGCTTTAAATTTATTTTGCTCAAACTTCTGGCTGAAAAAAGGAGAAAGGGTCTGAAGTGTCTTAAGCGCTTTTTCACGATTACCATAGAACGTGAATGGAAGTTCAATCACACGAACGTCACCGTTGATTTCACCAAGAGTTTTTCCCGTAAAAATCCCACCGTGCAATTGACCGATGCGAATCTTACGAAGGACATCTTGCTCATCACCTTGAGATCCACCGTAATAAACTTTTAGATCCACATTTCCTTTAGTGGCTTCTTTAATTTCCGTTGTCATCTTTTTGATGTTTTTAGCCCAGCCTGTTCCTTCCGGTGCAAGCACTCCAACTTTGATTGGAGCTGCATAGAGATTGAGAGAAGTTAGTGCACAAAGTGCGAGTAATGATTTTTTCATCCTTGTCCTTTTCCTTAAAAGAAAGTCTTTTTATATTGATTCATTAATTCATAACGTTTTAGAGCAAGTGCTTGATAGAGACGAAGTTTATCTTCTCTTCCCCACTCCGGCATTGGATGAGGAGCGCCTGTGTAAATGTAGTGCGCTTTAAAGTTTTCATGAACTCCAGCTAAGAAATCCATTTGCTCTTTAAATCCTTCTTCATCATTTTGCGGAATAAGATAGTACTGTAAATAACTCGTGCGGATCAACCAATTGTGCGGATGACGAGCAATCGCCTTTTGAAAAATTTCTTTTCCTTTCTGCGGATTTCCCCCCAGCATTTGCGGACGTCCGGCCTCATAAGCACCGTAGAAAATATCACATGTTCCAAAATTAATTTGCGGATCTTTCGAACAAACCCAGTCAAAAAGCGCTTTCGCTACTGGTAGTTGAGCGACAATAATCATGCTGTCTTTTTGCAGATTGATTAAGGCCCCAAGAGCTTGCGCTGTGAAAAGTACAGTTTCTAAATCGCGTTTATCAGTTGAAAGTTTCTTGTCTAACAAATGATGGATCACCTGAGGTTCTCCAGCGCGACTGATGAGATCATCAAATCGAACGTCTTTTTCATCGAGATATTTAACACCATAATCGAGCGCACGAGTGTAGTTAAAAAGAGCTTGAGTACGGCCGTTTTCATGTTTAGCTTCTGACCATTCATCCTCGAGCATTTGAGTTTCGCTCACTGCGAATGCAAGACCAGCGTACCCTTTATTAAGTGTGGCCGTAATGTTGAGATTATCCGGTGAAGCTGACAACAATCCTTCAAGTAAAACGAGATTGGCCGGCATGGCTGATTTGACGACTTCGTAATTCCCCTGAGTTTCAACATCTCCAGCAGCGCTGTACAAGAGTCCAGAAGAGCCAGAAACGGCCATTTTATGGAATGTTGAACATGATGTGATTAAAGTTGTGGCGACGAGGAGAATGCACCCAGAGACGCTAAAATTTGCCATAGCAGAGCTCACCTGTGAGTAAAAGGTTCATGACTTATTCATCAATTAGAGTTCTAGAATACCCACCATTTCAATGATTTACAAAGGGATCTTGACAGGGAAACTTTGCCTATAGTCCCCTCATAGGAAATTGGCTTCACTCGTGCTATAATAAATATAACTAAAGATCTTATTCTTAATACCGATTAGTGAACTACTTTAGTCGGGATAAGGTCAAAGGAGAATGTATTGAAGACTATCTTAACCATTAGGTAGCTTTTCTAACCTTCTGCAACCCCCTCTTTGTGGTGGTTGTTATTGGTGGAAAAAGGTACCAACCCGGAATCCAACAATGAACAACAAACTAACAAAAGAGGTATCTATGACAACTGACAATTTAAATCACTCAATCGAACCAGTAACATTCGCTAAGAAAAACATGAACGCTTCAAGCGCTTCTGGAAATCCTGCTGATAAAAAAGTAGCAAAGACATTGAAGCCGCTTTCAATGCGTCCGAATCGATCAGTGAAAAAAAACGATAGTATGAAACAAGCTTACAATAAGCTTAAATAACAAAAGGCCCTTTCGAGGGCCTTTTTTTTACCTAAAAATATGCTCGCCAGCCTTCACCTAAAACAATCCCGAGTTCCCCTACAACTTTATACAGTGGAAAAACGACGACGT
>CBIHOP010000022.1:0-18300 GCA_966211385.1 uncultured Bacteriovorax sp. | reverse complement strand
TGCAAGTTTGAACAGTCCTGTTACAAGCATGATGATAATGGATAAAATAAAAAAGTATGTAGGGTAGGCAAAGATGTTGGCCGATTCTCTGATGCCTCTTAAATTCATCATCATTATCGCGAAAATGATAACGACACCGAAGATTACTTTATGTTCAGCAACGAAAATAAAAGCAGATCCTATATTTTCCACACCGGCAGAAACAGATACGGCCACAGTTAGAATGTAATCTATAAGTAGAGCAGCTCCGGCCACAAGACCTGCATTATCACCAAGATTTTCTTTTGAAACAGTATAAGCCCCTCCACCTGATGGGTAAGCGGAAATTGTCTGTTGATATGAAAGAGTAATAATGAGAATTAAAAACGCAACACCGAGTGCAATGGGTATGGACCAATTGATCGCGGCAATAGAAAAAAGAGCAAGTGGGATGAGGACCTCTTCCGTAGCATAGGCAACAGATGAAAGAGCATCTGATGACAGAACCGCCAAAGCTTTCCATTTAGGAATGAGTTCTTCCTCCATGTGTTCAAGAGAAAGTGGTTCACCAATTAGCTTATTTTTTAGTTTGTTTAAATAATTCATAGTCTTCATCCTTTTTTAAAAGATGTGCCCGCATCAAATTAAAGTCAATTTGGGATGATTGTTTTGATGATCTTTTTACGATTTTTTTATTTTATTTTTACTTGCTGTCAGTTCTACTTTTTCAAGAAATATGCTCAAATAAAGAAATGTATATTCAAAACACACTCAAACAATTTGCCATAACAATCCTTATGATTTCATTAACAACGATCATAATGTTGTTCGTCGTGCAGTTTCTGGGCTATAGAGCAGTTGGACTTTTTTATTTGATCAATATTTTATTCTTATCAACTCTCATAGGGGGAGTTGCCCAGTTGGCCAATGTTTTACTCAGCGTCTATCTTTGGAATTATCTTTTCATACCGCCACGTTTTACTTTCGCCATTCATGAAAAAGAAGATCTCATGCTTGTTTTTTCTTTTTTCTTTGCGGCGATTATTTGTGGAATTCTCACCAAAAGAATTAAGCAACAGGAAATTGAACTTAATAAGTTAAAACTCAAAGAAGCTTCAAAGAAACTGCATGATACTTTATTGAATTCTGTTTCCCATGAGCTAAGGACTCCACTCACTGTTCTCATTGGGGCCACAACCGCTTTAAAAGAAAATAATATTTATAATAATTCGGAAGCGAGATTGACTTTAACAAATGAAATCATATCATCGGCTCATCGATTGAATAATGTTGTTGAGAATCTGTTAGATGTAAGTCGTATTGAAAATGGGTATGTAAAACTTAAGTTAGAATGGTTTACGTTTGTTGAATTACTTGACGATGTCATCGGAAGTTTTCCAGAGGCAAACCGTATTTCTGTAAATCTCGAAGGAGAACCTCAAACTTATATTCTGGCAGATTATGTTTTGCTTTCACATGTTTTTATCAACCTTATTTCGAATACAGTTAAACATTCAGGTCATCGTATTTCTCAGGCCATAGTTTTTATAAGAAGAGAGAAAAATCGTATTTTCATCTCCTATAAAGATAATGGTCGCGGGATTGCTAATAATGACATGGATCAGATTTTTGAAAAGTTTTATAAAACTAATGAATCTCAGACTGGCATTGGTCTTGGATTGGCCATAGTTAAAAGTATAATTGAACTGCATGGTGGGGACATAAAATGCCTTCCTTCCCAAGATGGGGTTTATTTTCAAATCATGATGCCAATAAATGAAAAGTATCAGCAAGGTGTATCATGAAGAAAATTATGTTGATAGATGATGAAATCTCAATACGAAATTTCTTACGTGTTAGTCTTCAGGCCAGTGGCTTTTTAGTTATTGAAGCCGGTAATGCCACTGAAGCTGAACAATTATTTCTTAAAGACAGACCGGATCTCATCGTCCTTGACTTTGGATTGCCTGATTTTTCCGGTCTCGATTTTCTCAAAAATCTTAGAAAACATTCCATGATCCCTGTCATTTTTTTAACCGTGAGAGATTCTGAAAATGATAAGATCAATGCACTCGATTCGGGTGCTGATGATTATCTTGTGAAACCTTTTAGTGTGGGAGAATTGCTGGCGAGAATAAGAGTAGCACTCAGACACTCCTTAAAAGAACACTCACCAGAAGGTGATTTAAAATTTGGTCCTCTTAAAGTCGACATTTTGGACCATAAAATCTATCTTGACGATCAAGACTTGAAGCTCACTGCAACTGAGTTTTCGTTGTTAAAACTTTTAATCGAAAGTGGTGAGCGACTTGTTACACATCAGACAATTCTACAGACAGTTTGGGGACCCAACTCTCTTGAACATCATCATTATCTTCGCGTCTATTTCGGACACATCCGCAAGAAACTGGACAAAGTAAAAACTGGTATGGGCAGTTTGATAGAAAACGAATCAGGTTTGGGATATCGTTTGAAGAATTCTTAATTCAATAGAGTACATGTCCGAATTCCGCTAGTTTCAAATGAAAATTTAAGATAGATTAGGCTGATGAAAAAGAAGGAAGACATCTACTATAAAGCTTATTCATCCAGAGATGCCCGTTTTGATGGTAAGTTTTTTTGTGCTGTTAAAACGACAAAAAATTATTGTCGTCCAATCTGTCCTGCTAAACCTAAGCGGGAGAATGTTGAATTTTTTTCCAATGCTTTTGAAGCAGAGAGCGCGGGATACCGTCCATGTTTGCGATGTCGACCTGAATGTGCACCAGGCAGTGGGGGATGGTTAGGGAAAAATGCGACGGTTAAACGTTGCCTTTCTTTAATTGAAAACAGGGCGATGTATGATAAAAATGAAGAAGAGTTCGCCGCTCTCTTGGGAATGAGCGCTCGCCATTTACGAAGATTGTTTGAAGATGAATTAGGGCAGACACCGAAACAGATTTCAGATGCGAATAGATTGAATTTTGCACGCAAGCTTATTGTTGAAACAAATCTATCCATCACTGAAATTGCTCTTACATCAGGATTTACATCTATTCGAAGGTTCAATGAAGCATTTAAAAAACGCTTCGAAAGATCACCATCTGAAATAAGAAAAATCAAAGTCCTAAATACAAATGACAAATTCATACTGCGGCTATCATTTAGGCCCCCATTTGATTATGAAGGACTGTTAAGTTTTTATCATAATCATCTCGTTAGTCATCTCGAGGAAGTGGATAGTAAATCTTATGAAAGAATTTTTAAAATTGATGGTCAAGTAGGCGCTGTTAAGGTGACTCAGGACAAATTAAAAAATGAACTCATTCTTGAGATCAGCAAAGCGGAACCAAAATCTCTTTTTCAGATCGTTCAACGAGTACGCAATCTTTTTGATGTTGACTCAGATCCATTGCTTCTCGAAGAAACTTTTAGTCAAACGCCTGTCATGAAAAAGCTATGTCTCAAATACCCCGGACTTCGTTTTCCGAGAAGTTGGGATTCTTTTGAATCGGCCATTTGTACTATTCTTGGTCAGCTCGTCTCAGTAAAACAAGCAAAGAGTCTTGTTAAAGAATTGATTGAAAATTACGGCGAAGCGATTGTCCATCCACTAACAGGAAAAACAGTGTATTTGTTTCCAAGTGCTGAAGTTTTAATGAATGCTAATCTTGAAAAAGTGAGAACCACTCAAGCTCGACGTGAATCAATTAGACTTTTTTCCCAAGCAGTCTTTCAAGGTGAAATTGATCTCAGTCAAAATCAAGATACGGAAATATTCAAAGAAAAAATTCTAAAAATAAAAGGTATCGGTCAATGGACAGCAGAGTACATTGCACTTCGTGCATTAGGTGATACCAATGCCTATCCTTCGACTGATCTTGTTCTCAAGCGAGTGGGAGCTAAGATGAAAAATTTAAAATTGGACTTGCTCCATCCATGGCGCGGTTATGTCGCATTTTATCTCTGGCGTGAATTTGCTGGATCACCATTAAACAAGAAGAATAAAAAATGATTTTAAGAAAGTGCATAACGACTCCAGTTGGACATCTTACCTTGGTCACTGATACAAAATTTTTAATCGAAGTTCGTTGGGAAAAAAGTAGCTTTGATGAATCACATCCGATTCTTCTTTTGGCCGAAACACAATTGCAAGAATACTTCTTAGGAAAAAGAAATTCTTTTAATGTTCCACTTTCTGCTGATGGAACGCATTTTCAAAAAAAGGTTTGGAAAGCTCTCGGTACAATACCAATTGGGCAGACGACAACATACGGGGCACTAGCTAGTCAATTGGGAAATCCTAAAGCCTCTCGCGCAGTTGGTTTAGCTAATAGTAAAAATCCACTTCCAATATTTGTCCCCTGTCATCGAGTGATTGGAAAAAAAGGAGAGCTAACCGGGTTTCTAGGTGGCCTGAAAGCAAAAGAAAAACTCTTGAAGCATGAACAAATATTCTTAAATTTTCAAAGTTCAACATAGTTATATTCCCGACTGTAAGAGGTGGTCTTTATAAATTAAGAATTGTTTAAATAAACCGAAAACTACTTAGTAACATCTTTAGATGCAAGTAAGTAGAGGTCTATGAAAACAAACAAATATATTGTCCTCATCGTCGGATTAATTGTCTTAAGCGGCTGTGGACAACAAGTTAACTCAAAACGAAAGACCACTTCTTCATTATCGCAAGCATCAGGTTCAATCACTGATACGACGATCTCTCAAAGTCTGCCGCTGGCCATGGGAGCTGCTCCTGCCGCTATCGCAAGATCCTCAACTTCAGCAGAGTATGTAGCAAGTCTCACGACAGAGCAGAAAAAACTTCTTTTTTCAAACTGGTCTAATACCAATACGGGGATGACTCTTATTTTGAGCGGTCTCGATCAAGTGACGGGGAGTGGAACTCTTTATTTTAGTTTGCTCAATAGTTCCTCAGTTAAAGCTTGTGCTGCAAGTGCGGCCATCGCTATAGATAAAAGGACCACGTCTACAAACATCTTTGGAAATATCACGATCAACGGTGGGCAATCTTATTATTGGTCCGGAAATAATCTTCTTTTGAAGAACGACAGCGAGTGTAGTGTTTTCACTGGCCGATTTGATTTCATTGCCAGCGCATCAGGGTTTTATGTTGAAGATCGTACGAAAACTCTCGCGGAGCAAACGCCACTATATCATTCGAGTGCATCACCGGAACAACTTGGTCCTTATTTTTACAAGTGGTATAACTCATCTTCGCTGATTGTTGATCTCAGCGGGATTTCGAAAATTGGGGCCGCAACTCATAACTTTACGGGTAGTGACGGTTCCCAATGCCAAAGTATTATGGCCATCGGAGGACGTGACGGTTTCGTCACGATTAATATCCTGGAAGGAGCAGATCTTAGTGGGAAAGTGACGAGCGCCTGTAGTGTTCGAAATGGCGCCTATAAACTTCAAAAAATAAATACAAATACTCTAACGATTAAAGGGTTGAATGGATCAGCACTCAATGTCTTGCCGGAAGCTATGACATTAACAAACTCACTTCCAACAAATCCGACTCCAACTAATCCTACACCAACGACACCAGCACCAACGGACTCACCCGTTGCAGTTTCATGGTCATCTCAAGAACAAATTGTTTGGAAAAATATTCAAGCGAAAAATGCTTTTGATACGATTTTGAATCAGGCTAATGTTTATCTTACCAATGAAAGAAACAAGGCAATTGCAGCCATGAATGCTGCAGTAAGTGCACCTGGCTCCGTTGCTCCCGCGACAGCAACATCAAGTTTAAGAGCGCTTTTTACAAAACTTTCAGCAGCAGACGCGGCCATGACGACAGGGAAAAATGTAACAAAGGGTGGGAACTGGTCGAGCATTGATCCAGGTTATAAAGAGCTCCAGACGGCCATAGATGTCGCTTACCGAGATGCTCTTAATGCAGTTAAGGCCGGAGTCTCAGGAGGATCAAGTGTTACATGGACGCCATTTGAATTAACTTCGTGGAAAAGTATTAAAGCTCAAATTGTTTATGATAACTCGATGGCCCTGGCCAACGCTTATGTGGCGAGTGAAAGAAATCGCGCTAATGCTGCCTACAATGCAGTGATGAGCTCACCAACATCTTCTGCACCATCGGTTGCAACAATGGCGCTTAAAAATGCTGTGGCCAAAAATGCATCGGCCGTGGCCGCCATGGATTATTGGAAAAATGTGACGAAGGGTGGAAATTGGTCCAGCACCGAGCAGGCCTATAAAGAACTTCAAGCAACCATCGATTTAACATTTAATGAAGCTTTTCTTTTGGCGATTCCGCGCTAATAATTAAATTTATGAAAAGAATGAATATGCTAAAAAGTGTTTTCTGTCTTCTCGTTTTGAGTTTAGTCAGTTGTGCTGAAATGGGACTTAGTCCTCACAAGCCAAATATGAAATCAACACGTGAGATTTCAAAAAATAGTGGTCTCTATCAAATTATCTCTGTAAAAGGTGCCACACCTGAAATCACAAAAATTTTAGATAATGATCTCATGAGTTGCGGTACTACGACCTTTCACATGCCAAGAGGAAATACTGTCGGAACATTCATCAAAGAAGTTTTCGAACAAGAATTAATCGCGGCTAATAAATTATCAGTGAAGGGAACTCCTATCTATGTGGTGGTCAAATCAATGGATTTGGAAACACTGTCAAAAGATAGCGGCATATGGACGGTGGAAGTTAATTACACTCTTAACGACAAAGAAACTCCGATTAAAACGATTATTGAGTTCGAATCAAAAGTTAGTGCACTGACTTCATGTTCACATACGGCCCTAGTCTTTGAAGATGCTTTAGCAGATAACCTGGTTGAGTATTTCAAGAAAATCCGCTAGGCTAGCTTGACTACTTAGAGTGGTTTTTGCACACTTTCATTTGCTTGGAGTAGTCTTTTCGATATCCGTCCATCGATGAACCTCACGGCACAAGTGGGGACTATGTCAGAATCAATTTTCACATTCGCTTATTTTTTTGAAGTTCTTATTGTTGGGCTTGTCTTAAGTGCAGATTCTTTTTCCGCCGCCATCGCCATGGGACATCGACCATTCTCAGAAAAAGATGCTTTTAAATTCGCAATATCTTCTGGAGGAGCGGAAGCTCTTGTGGCAACAGTTGGCGCCATTGCTGGAAAAAAAATTATCAGTCAATTTGCAGCGATTGATCACTGGATTGCTTTTACATTATTACTTCTTGTCGCCGTTCACATGGCCTATGAGGGAATTCGCGATCTTCTTTCAAAAGAAGTTAAAGATGAAGTTCTGAACTTTCATAGTTTGACTAAAATTCTCATTGTTTCATTTGCCACGAGTCTTGATGCTTTTGGTGTGGGAATAGGTCTAGGGATTCAGTCTAAACCGATTTATCCTTTTATTATTTCCATAGGGCTATGGGCCTTTGTCACAACCCTCATTGGTCTGCATCTTGCGAGAAAACTCTCTGAAAAATTTGGCCCGATAATGAATATCGTTGGTGCCCTTGTTTTAATAATCATGTCTATTAAAATGTTAGAGATCTGATTAGAGGAGATTTTTATGATTAAAGTAAAAGGTTATGCGGCAACTTCTGCAACAGCTCCATTAGCTCCATATGCATTCACACGCCGAGAACCAAAGCCTCACGATGTTGTTATCGATATTAAATACTGTGGAATTTGTCACTCGGACATTCATAACGCTAGAAACGAATGGGGTGCAACGACATACCCGATCGTACCAGGTCACGAAATCGCAGGAATAGTGACGGCCGTGGGATCACAAGTGACAAAACATAAAGTCGGTGATCGTGTTGGAGTCGGCTGTTTAGTAGACTCATGCAGAACGTGTGCGAGCTGCAAAGAAAACTTAGAAAATTTTTGTGAGAACGGATACGTCGGAACATATGGCGGACAAGAAAAAGATGGAAGTGGAAAAACTCAAGGCGGTTATTCGAACATCATCGTCACGAATGAAGATTTTGTTCTCAAAATTCCTGAATCCATTCCTCTTGATAAAGCTGCACCACTTTTATGTGCAGGAATTACTCTTTATTCTCCGCTTTCACATTGGAAAGCAGGACCTGGAAAAAAAGTAGGCATCATTGGACTTGGCGGTCTTGGACATATGGGAGTAAAAATTGCTGCTGCCATGGGCGCTGATGTGACAGTACTCAGTCACTCCGATAAAAAACGTGACGATGCAAAAGCTTTTGGAGCAAAAAACTTTTTGAACACTAAGAACTTAGATGTGTTCACACAAAATGCAGAAAAGTTTGATCTTATTATCAATACCGTTTCTTCTGCAGATTTAGATATGGCCGCTTACTTTGGACTATTGAAACGTGATGGAACATTAGTTAACGTCGGTGCTCCTGATAAACCACTCGCTGTAAATGTTTTTTCACTCATCATGAAACGCAGAAATTTTGCCGGCTCATTAATTGGCGGAATCAAAGAAACACAGGAGATGCTGGATTTCTGCGCTCAACATATCATCACTCCAGAGATTGAAGTGATTGAACCTTCCAGAGTAAATGAAGCATATGAACGCGTTCTAAAAAGCGATGTCCGCTATCGTTTCGTGCTTGATATCTCAAAACTAAACTAGTGTGAAGAATGGGCCGCAGGTGCTGGTTGTCCTAATTTCAAAGGCCACAGATAAACAGCATCGCTGCCCATACTTTTATCGCGTTTTGCTGTTACAATTATTTCTTTTACAGAATCCATTCCGACCTTAGGCTTAGGGCAGATAAATTTACTGCCCTCAGGTCTGCAATCAACAACAGAATCTTTGCTCGCTTTATATTTCAAAGAAACTTTAGACTCTTGAACCACAGGGTTTTTAAAAGATATATCCAGCAAGTAGACGTGAAAATCTTTTCCATTATCAACAAGCTCTGTGTGAAAGGTTCCTGGCATTTGAATGTAGCCGCCGTTAGGACCTAATTTATTCGTGCCATGAGCATGCAAGGTATTGGTAGAAAAGATCAGCATAATCGACAGGCAAATTGTTTTAATTTTCATTTAATTCTCCAGAATACAATATGCTCAAATGGTATACGTTTTGAAAAGTATATTTGTGACAAATTAAACATTTCTTAGACATACTGGTTTTTCCAGAAATGAGGAGTAAGGTGGTTCTTGTATGAAAAAAATGAGAACGTCCTTGTTTGAAAGGGCACCTAAATTACTTTCAACTGTTATCAAGCTTGGACAATTAAAAGATGTCGATGGTGTCGTCGAAAATCTATCAGAGCTTAAAGGCATTCCACAAAAGATTGGCCAGCTCATCAGTATGGATGTAACCGAATATCTCCCAGAGGATGTGCGTTCGAAGTTTTCGAAGCTGCAAGGACAAAGCTCGGAATTTGAAAGCGAAAAAATTTTAGAGATCATAAAGTCTGAATTAGGGGAGCAAAAGTTTTCATCGATTGTAGATTTTGTATCTCAACCATTGGGTGCTGGAAGTATAGGTCAAGTTCATCGCGCCCAATTGCGAAATGGTTCAAACGTAGTTTTTAAAATTCGTTACCCTCGTATTGAACAAACTATACATTCTGATCTATCGCTCATGCTTCCTATGGCGAAGGCCTATGAGTTGATTCGACCACGCTCAAAGGACTTCACAATTCTTCTTAAAGAAGCAAAAGAAATGCTTACTCAAGAAATGAATTATCAAATTGAAAGTGAGCACTTGAAATATTTCAAATCTACTCTTCAAAGTGATGATCGATTTTATGTTCCGGATGTGATTGATGACTATTCTTCAAAAAATATCATCTGCATGGAGTATGTGGAGGGAGTAAATTTTCATCATTTTCTTAAAGATGAAAATGATACTCTAAGGAAGGCGAAAGTTGCGAAAGGATTGCTTGAATTATTTGTCGATGAATTTTTCACTTATGGGATCGTTCAAACGGATCCCAATTTCGGTAATTATCTCATAAAATCTAACGATCAAATAACTCTGCTGGACTTTGGTGCTACCAAACAATTCAGCAAAGACTTTGCAAAATTATACTTCCAGCTTTTAAAGTCTGCGTTTGAAAAAGATCGACCAAATATTATTTTTTACGGAGAACAGCTTGGTTTAGTAGATCGTAGAGATCTGCCCGATGCTGTTGATCTTTTTGTGAAGTTCATGATCGATGTTATGTCTTATTTTCGACCTGAAAATAATCCTGTTGATTTCTCCAATGAAACGATGACTCGTCAGTTGATGACGAATGGATGGGAACTTTGGAAAAAACAACGTATCAGTTCTCCCAATGCCAATCTCGTTTTTTTACATCGAAAGCTCGGAGGTCTGTTTTCAATCTTAAAAGAATCAAAGATTAAATTAGATCTTTATCCTCTATGGTTGAAGATCGAAACAATGAATAGAGAATAAACAATTCAACAGAGCAACAAGAAAAGTGTGTTGGAACCTAGTTTTGGAAGCGATATTTGTTTTCTATTTTTTTGTAAGTGCCATTTTTCTTGATGACGGCGAGACCTGAATTAAAATCTTTCATCACTTCTTGAGAGCGAAAAGCGGCTTGATAGCTAAATGGTTTGAATAAATTATAAAGAGTAATTTCCTGATGTTGATCCATTGATTTATCTAATTGAGTGTTAAAATATTCAAAGATTCTTTTATCGGCGATAACGACGTCTACACGTTTTTTATAAAGCTGGATGTTTCGCAATTTTTGATCAGCAAATTCATGATAGAGAGGATTGGCGTCTGCCATCTTGGCAAATTCATCTCCTAAAAGTACGCGCGCTCTCTGAAAGCTTGAGATTGAATATTTTTTCAAGTCAGAAATTGTTTTGATATCGAGGTTGCGGCTTTTAAGAGCGATTGCATAGTTTTGGTATTCAATGAATGGTTCTGATTTATAGACATTCAGGTTTTCATTTGCGTTCGTATTGGTGATGGCATCCAGCTGGCCTTTGATGAGCATGGCCTTCACTCTTTCCATTGGCCCATAAAAAGAAGTAACTTCATAGCCGGCGGCACGAGCGGCTTCTCGGAAGATCTCAACTTCTAGGCCAGTATCTTCTTTTTCAAAAACGTAAGGCGGCTTATGCATTCCAAAACCAACCACCAATGTTTTTTTGGTTTCTGCCGCGAATACAGGTGACATGCACACTGCGAGGATTAATGAGATTTGCAATGTAGTCATCTTCATATGTCACCAGTGAGAAAAGTCATTAATTTATATATAGATTATTTAGTTAATCTTAGTAGTATTATACATGTTATCAATAAAATAAATCCTGAGCTTCGTGGTCGGAATTGACTTGGATTTAAGGCATTGGAAATTGATTCTGGTTTAAAGATCGAAAGTATAAGTCATCAATGTTTGCGGGAATTTTAGATTTTTGTCCCGGCTTATTCTCAAGTCCTTGATAGATAAATAAACGTGTTAATTTATAAATATGATTAATTCAAGAACAAAAGGATTCTCACTCCCCGAACTTCTGATTGCGATCGCCCTCACTGGCGGGATCATTCTCATTTCTATGCAATTCATCTCGAAACAATCAAGCGAAATGAAAAAAGGTCATATCAATGAAAATGTATCGCAGGCCTTTTTTGCCATCAATCAGGCCCTTTCGAATTTTGAAGGTTGTGAAGAAACATTTGCGAAGCCAGGAAATATTAAGCCCGAAGGGACAGGTACTGAGATCGAAAAAATTTTCTTCCGTGCAAATGCCCCGGCCTTTCAAAAAAATGCTCCTATTGGACAGACAGGCGCCTCTCACGCCATTTTCATTTCAAGTATGACTCTTCAGAATTTTACTTTTGGGGCGAGTACTTATGGCAACGCCGATTTCATTGTGAAGCTTAAAACGAAAGATGAAAAAGAGTACGAGCAAAAATTTATTGTTAACGTCATTGTGAAAAATGGTGTAGTCGCTGGTTGTATTAATAAAAATGAACCGATTCTGGATTGTCGTGGAGAATGGTCTGCATGTTCTGCAGTTTGTGACGGCGGTACTCAAACATATTCAATTCTAGAAAATGAAAAAAACGGTGGAGCTGCTTGCTCGCATGCCAGCAACGAAACTCGTACGTGTAATACCCAATCATGTTACGGCTGGGTAACTACAGAGTGGAGTGCGTGTAACGGTGGGACGGGAACTTGGAGCTATGGCGCTTGGGGGACTTGTGAAGGTGGACGGGCCGTTCATACATCTGGTTGCACGGGCTGTACTCATTTCGAGCTGGATGGAAGCACATGTACTGAATGTGGTGGACAACCTGTATGTTGGGAGAGTTGTTCGTGGACTGGAACTAAAACAAGAACAGCAACCTGTAATGCAAATTTAAATTCTGGAAATCAATCCCGGATTGTGAATTGTCAAAATCAAGGTGCAGTGGTCCCAGATAGTAAATGTTCAGGACCAAAACCAGTCGCTTCTCAAACTTGTACACCAACGGGTGAAAGTGCTTGTGGAGCTAAGCAACCAACCACTGCAGACTGTCCATCAACGTTAACACCGAATACTTGCACGCCTGATAAACAATATTGTTTCTCTGGAAAGTAGAGTTTAAGCAGCACCCGAAAGTTTCGTCGCTGATTCAAAAATATCCGTGACCTTTCCTGCAACTTTGTCTGCCGTATTCACAATCGCTTCACTATGAGTTTTAAGAGTTGTAACTTCGTTTGAAACATTATTAGTGGCCTTTCTGAGAATAGCGATGAAGTTATTCAACTCTTCCAGATAGTATTTAAATGTGTTGCGAACTTCTTCATCACGGGCCGATTCGATGGCGCCTGTTTGACGAATGACTTCGAGACCTGTTACGAGGCGACCTACTTCCTGGAGTGTTCTCAGCACACCAAATAATGATGATTCAAGGGAATGAACTTCGGTTGCCAGATTCTTTGCGTATTCAGAAAATAAGTGAGAAAAATCTTTTTTATTCTCATTCATTTCAGCGAAAGAATCAGAAGATGAATGACTATTAGAAAGTGCTTCTTTTACAAAAAAATCGACCATTAACATTTGTGAGTTGAGCGCTGAAATTCTAAAAGTGCTCTGCTGAATAATGTCTGAAAGTTTAACAGTAAAATCGCCTAAGACTTTTAATTGAGCCTCAATGTCGCTCGATATATTTGTAAATTCTTGAGATACAACTCCCAGACTTGCGGCCTTGTCTCCAAACTTCGCTGCAGCGACAGTCATGTTTAAAGAAACAAAACCTAAATTACGAAAACCCTTTGCGAGGGATTCTACAGTTTCCCCGATAATATTGTTTGATTGTTGAAAACTTTGAGCACGGTCAAACATATTTTTTAATGAAGAGAGGGTCGTTCTTGTTGTTTCCGCAATGACCGCACCTTGAACACTGTTCTCACTTATTTTTTCAACATTCATTGCACTTAATTTTTCTTCGCGCGAATTAAGTTCAGCAACAACGGCCTTGACCATAAAGTCTTCATACGATTTGAAGCCATGACCTTGGATTTTTTCCATTAAAAGGTTTTCTGATTTATTGATGTCATCATTTTTTGCTTCAAACTCGCGCACCTCTTTATAAAGTGTTTGCACGGTTTGAAAAAGAGGTGATGATGGTTTGAATCGAATGGAGAGATATCCGTCTTCAATGGGGAACGCAAACGCAAATACCCAATAGTAACTTCCATCAGCAGATAAATTTTTAACATAAGCTCCGATCGCATGACCGGATTTCAATTTGTCCCAAAAAAGTTTGAACACAGAGCGAGGCATATCGGGATGGCGAACAATACTATGAGGAGCACCAATGATCGTCTCTTTGGGGTAATTGCTGACTCTTATAAAAACGTCATTACCGTAACGGATAACGCCTTTCGTATTCGTCGTCGAAAAAAAGAATTCGTGAAGATCAAATTTACTTTCAACTTGTTTGGGAATTACTTTTGCCACGCTTTGATCCTCCGATGCATTAAACTTATTTTCGTGAAAAACGCGACAAAACTCATTGTCTTTAATGTGAAGATTTCATCTAAAACCTTTATCGGAGTGAAAGAAGAACTCATGACACTCTTCAGCCTTAAGATTGTGTTGGAACTAATGGCCTTGATGAATTTAATTGAGGGTTCTAGTGTTTCACCTTGAGGGGGAATCTTATGAATAAAAAAATTTATGTGCTTTTACTTTTATTGTTTACGGCAATGGCCTTTGCCCAAACCGAAGAAAATCTAGAGGTTGATGAGAAAGGATGGACAGTGTGGGCGAATTTGGGAGGGCAAATTACTTCTGATCCTGCCGCTTGTACGGGAGGAAACTTCACTGTCGTTTTCGCTCGAGGAACAGATAACCAAATTTGGTTTCGTAAACGATTTTTACCAACGGGAGTGTGGGCGGCCTGGAAAAAAGTTCCAAACATTCCAGGAGTCAATGTAAGCGGTTCTCCTGCAGTCATTTGTTATGATGGTGGATATTATGTTTCAGCTTTCTTAAATGTAGTGGGAAGTAACAATCGCGTTTGGACAAATAGTGTTGTTTCAAGTGAAACAAGTGATGGCTTTGGAACATGGTACAGTCCGACGGCCTTCAATGCAGCTTTATTCTCTGGGCCGGCCTTAGCAGGATGGGGAATCAATCGACAGCATTCATTCGTCAGAGGTGGCGACAATCGTATTTATTACAATACGCGGACCAATGGACAAACATCGCCGTATCAGGTTTTGGTTTCCGAATTTTCATATAATGACCCAGCAGCTGTAATGCCAAGTACTGATCGTGTTGATTTTTTCTACAGAGATCAATTTGGAAAATTATGGCAGCGTTTTATGGTCGGAGCTTTATGGTATCCCCGTCAGGAAATTCCAGGCGTCACTTACTCTTCACCGGATGTCGTCAGTAGAGATATTTACTCTCTGGATCTTTTTGCAAAAGGAGCAGGGAATACACTCATACACAAACGATCTATAAATGGCGTATGGGGTTCATGGATTAATCTTGGTGGAAATGTCTCTTCAGGTCCAGGGGCCACGACGTACGCAAGCAATGCGCGCATGATGGTTTTCGTGAGATGGATTGATGGAACTTTAAGATATCGAGCTTGGGCGCCTTAATTTATTTTTTCGTTGAGTGTGGTATCGACTAATTGAAGAAAGTGGAAAAGATCAAACGGCTTTTTAAGAAAATTCTGGATGTCGTTTTCTTGTAACCGTTCTTTTTGAAGTTGGGCCGCACTCGTAAGAATAAGAGGAATATGATTATAGCGGGAATCATCTCTTAATTTCGAGGCAAACTCATAACCATCCATGATAGGCATCATGACATCACAGATAATGAGATGAGGAAGAGCTTCATTAGAAAGAATTTTTAATCCATCTCTTCCATCAGGAGACAAACGAACTTCGTAACCCTCCATTTCGAGGGCAAGCTCCATTGTGCTCGCGATATCATACTCATCTTCGATAATGAGAATCTTTTTTTCCACTATTTCTTGCCTTTTTTGACAGGCGATTTTTTCTTCGTCGAAGTTTTCTTAGTTGTTTTCGATTTTTTAGCCGCAGTTACAACAGTTCTTGGTGCGGCCTGTGGGTCGATAACTTCAACACCTTTACCAGTTATTTCTAAACGTTTTGTTTTTTTATCGAAATTTGAATTACGCAACTTCAATACAGTGATGGCATTTATAATTTCTTCGTTAACTGCTTCATGATGAAAATAAATAACGGCTTCATTAAGAGCAGACATTTCAGCAAATTGTCTGTTCACAAAATTTCCGAAGTATGATGTTTCTTCGATCATGACAGTTGTTACACCAAGACGTTTAAGTTCCATCATTAAAGCGGTCATAAAAGGACGAATACGATCCGGGTTTGATACAGATGTTACCAGGCCATCCATACCATCAATTACGACTCTTTTTACTTTATGAGTTTTTACGGCTTCAAGAATCTTATATGCGAGTTCATCCATTTCAGATTCAAGTGCCGGTTGCCAGATGATTTCGATTAATTTTTTTTCAACAAACTTTCTAAATTCCAAAGACATATTATCAGATTTGATAAGTAACTCTTCCGGACGTTCATAAAGTCCTAAGAAAAGTCCTTTTTCTCCAGAAGCAGCGCCACAAGTTAAGTATTGGAGGGCCACACTTGTTTTTCCTGTTCCAGCACTTCCAATAAAAGTACAAAATGTATTTTCCCTCAATCCACCCATCAACATGGCATCGAGACCATCAATTCCAAAACATTGACGTTGGTTCGTTGGAATATAAACATCACGTTCTTGATTTTGACATTCGATTCGTGGGTAAACAGTTATTCCGGCATTATCAATTTTATACTGATGCTTTCCATAGAAGTGTCCACTTCCACGAAATTTTCTTACTTCAATTTGTCGGCGCACGCGCGATTCATGATTTTCATAATGAAAAGAAATGATTCCATCAACCATTGTGTGTTCTGGTTTTGAAAGATGACCTTCCATTGAAGAAAGAAGAAAAGCTGTACATCCAGATGAGCTCAAATAACTGTTAAGTTCATGAGCAAATTTTCTAAACGTAATAGCAGATTGTTCCAATTCACCAATTGTGGACATTCCGTCGATCATGAGGATTGATGCATTTTTTTCTTTAACGATACCAGCGATGAGACGTAAAAATCCTTTGAGTCCATCTTTTTCCAAAACATGGTATCCGCCCATATAATGAATTTTTTGGGCGATTTCATCATCTTCAAAATATTTGAGTGGACGGAGATTTTCCATCATTCGTCCATGAGATTCAGCGAGGAGAGTAACGTAAACAATAGAGCTATTTTCTTTTTTGGCGTGATGAAAGCACATTTGATTGGCAAATATTGTTTTGCCAGTTCCAGGAGGACCGAGAAGTAGATACACTCCACCTTTGATAAATCCACCTTTTAATATTGTATCTAATCCTGGAATCCCACTGGAAATTCTCTCTAGATGATTTTGTGTCTTATTCATAGAAATAATAAAATCCTTACAGTTGTATTCATGATTGTTCGCTATTGAGAAGTTCCTGTCAATTTTATTGATGCATGGAAGGCATTTCAGATGAGCTGTAAAGCTTACCAATGACGTTTATTGGTAACTGCACTACAAAAGTAGTACCTATTTGATCATCACTATGAACGCTAATGGAGCCATTGTGCGCCTCTGTAAAACCTTTAACGAGAGTTAATCCTAATCCCCAACCTTTCTCATGAGCAGTATTTTTTGACCCCTGACGATTGTATGGATCGAAAAGAACTTGCTGATCTGCATGGCTGATGACCGAACCATGATTGTGAACCGATAATTCAACCATTTTACTTGAACGTGACATTGTTATGGTAATTTTATCTTTTTTTGAACCATATTTAATAGCATTTGAGCAGAGATTATCTAAGATGCGTTTTATTCCGTCTTCATTCCAAAATCCAGAATAGTCATCATCTTCGTCATATCGAAAAATGAAACGATCACCATGAATAAGAGTTAATTCATGGACTGCATTTTGAACAAATTCTCTTAGCGAACTTTTTTCAAACTCCAATTCTAATTTCATGCCCGCATTGATTCGATTGGCATTGAGCAAATCAGTCAGCATAAAATCTGCTCTATTAATATGAGCAATGACTTTTTTTACCGTATTGAGCACGACTTCAGGTTCACTAACTTTTCGTTCAATAATATTTGCACAAATTTTAGCAGCAGTTAAAGGTGTTCGAAGATCATGGCTGATGGCCACAACAAACTTTTCACGAAGATCTTTTTCTTTTGCCGATAAAACTTGAGCCGTTACGTTTTCCACTTGATGAATGATAAATTCTACGTCGCCATGTTGATCGAATACAGGAGTATTAAGAGGGCTCCAGTAACGCTCTTCAAACTCCTGTCCATTTGTTCCCGGAAGGGGAATGTCGTATTTTTGAATGTCCATCCGGTGTGGTTTTTTGGTCTCTATAACAGTTTTCAATGAATGACTGAGATTACTCACTCCATTGGCATTTAGATCGTGCGGATTGTCTGGAAAAACAATGAACAAATTTTTGCCGACAATTTCATCTCGTTTGGTGAGTGTTGCTTCGAGATAAGCTTCATTGACACCAACAATATCAAAATCCCTATCCAGCAAGAGGTAGGGAAATGGAGTAGCGTTAAAAATGTCGAAATAATAATGAATGGAGAGAGGTGGTTTTGGCGTTTCCTTCATAACCACCATCTTTGCTTATTTCATTTGGAATCGCATTGACGAGCGCGTTTAACTACTTGCGAGCTTGCTTGCGCATTTGCAAAAAGCAAAACCAACAAAGGCCTAATGTTGATACAGCATGCATTAATACTCGAGGATCAGCAATATTTCCGATTGATTGACCGAATAAAAGTACAATGCAGATCCA
>CBIHOP010000021.1:0-18931 GCA_966211385.1 uncultured Bacteriovorax sp. | reverse complement strand
ATCTTCTACATAAGCAAAAGGCAGATCTTTCATACTTACAGCTTTTTGGAAGAGATCTTGGACTTCTTTCGGTGAAATAGCACGAGGAGCACTTTTTGCACCTGAGAGTTTATCAATTTTTGAAATTGAGCCAACAGCGCTATTATGAAGAATTTTATTTCCGTAATAACAACCCAACTGCTCGGCATTTTTTCGGTCGGTATAAAATGAAAAGATATTTCCATTGATCATTGTGATGTATTCAACAAGATCAGCTTTGATCATTTCATCCTGCATGTTCTTTGAAATCTTTTTCTTTTGATCAAACAGTTGTGTGACTGGTCCTGCACAACCAGCTTCTGTCGGATCCTCATCATCAAAAACATTTTGGCTTAGATAATTGAAGCTTGATTGGCTTTCTTTGAATGCAGAAGGGACGAACAACTTGTTTTCAAGTCCGTTACCTTCCGGCATGAACCCAAAAGATTCTTTCAGACCCTCTTGCTCTTGGATGCTTAATGAATCTCTCGAAAGCAGTGACAAGTTGTTTGAGGAGAGGGCCTTGAAATTCTGTATATCAAGTTTCGCCTGTCCTTTATTCATTCTTAATACATGCGGTGGAACGAATGAGTTCATGGGATTTGGTAAATAGGCGAGAATTTTTTCGTCAGCATTCATTCCCTTACATTCGAAGTATTCACATTGAGACGCTTGATCTTTAGACTGTCCACGGGAGCAATTATATGTTTCTTGGCCGTTAAGCTGCAGTTTAAGTTTGTTCTGCTTTTCAATCCCACCGCGATTTACTGTTGATTGTGCAACATCCATTAATTTCTTAAGCGTGGGGTCCTGGAATTCAGAGAAGTGAATTTGGGCAAGATCAGCTAAACTTTTTTGATCTCTTTCCGCAATATTCGAGAAATTGAAATCGAGTGTTGGTTTTTTCTCAAACACAATCCTCATTCCATCGATGACTTTCGAAACATTATAGATTTGAATTTTATTTTGATCTGTGGATAGTGCTACAT
Source organism: uncultured Bacteriovorax sp. (assembly GCA_966211385.1). Taxonomy (GTDB): domain Bacteria; phylum Bdellovibrionota; class Bacteriovoracia; order Bacteriovoracales; family Bacteriovoracaceae; genus Bacteriovorax. The sequence continues at coordinate 17,924 of CBIHOP010000021.1, read as the reverse complement.
ACTCATGACCGTTTTTTTTCACAAAAACGTCACGACCATTTATGCTACATTGGAAATAAGCATTTTCCTTTTTTGGACAGTTATAACTTTTAGAATCAATATCAATCATCGCAGCGTTCAGTGACGTTGCAAATACGATCGAAAAGAGAATGAGGAGTTTCATTTTTATCCTAGATAGCTTGAGATCGTAAGTTTTTTACCCTGATAGAAAACATGACTTTTTCCACAAAAAGAAATGCGGCCATTTTCAACGATAATACCTCCCCCATCTGCGCAGGCATAGAGAGGCAGTTTTGATTTTTTTGAATGGTGGAGTAATTCAGCATCGTATCTTTTGGAATTTTTATAGTGCGGAAAAAACTCAAAATTCACGACTCTCATTGCTGAGAGATTCTTCATTTCCCATGGATTTTCATCTCGGTCAAAATGCGGAAATGTAGCCGTGTGAACGTGAGGAGTGAGAACGATGGCCCCCGCTGAAAGGCCACAAAGAACTCCTCCACGCTCTAAAAAGCGGGCAAAGTGCTCGAACATTTTATTTTTTTTAAGATACTTAAGAAAATAAAAAGTGTTACCGCCACCTAAGAAGATGAGATCACTTTTCAACATTTCCGTTAACATTGTTTTGGTAAAAGGAATATCTACACAGAAATGCATGAATCGCTGAACGCCGAGTTTTGAAAACTCTTCCACGAAAAATTTAAAATCGTCTTCAGCGTCGTATGAACTTGAAGGAATAAAAGTAAGTTTAGGGACATCGGCCCCGGTCAACTCGAGTGCGCGTTGGTTGAGGTAGCGATTCTCCTCTTCCCCACCGCCAGAGTATAGGACTAATTTCATATTCCGTCTCTAAACTCTCGCACGATTTGGAGCATTCCTTTGACTAAACGGGATTGCTCTTTTTCAGTCTCAAAGTTTGAAGGACGGGCCGCTTTATCCGGATTGAGATTCTGATAATCAGTAAACTCTCTCAAGATTTCTGAAATTTCTTCTGCGGTAAGTTTTGGTCTCTTATTCATGACCTTTTGAACGATTGTCGTAATCGAGTCGCCTGTTACGCGGTCATATTTATTGATAACCGATGAGCGCATTGATACATCTAAGAGAACTTTCTCTACAGGAAGTTTAGTTTTAGCTGCAACTTTAGTAAGAAGCTTCAGATAATTTTTCTGGAAACTTCTGATCTTCATGTCACGGCGAAGTGATCTTTTAAGATCAGCTTTAGTCGCATAACTTGATTTGATAATATCCAAGAACTCTTCTTCTTTTAAAAGTGAATCCACTCCTCTTGAAAGCATTACTTGCGGAAGCTCTCTTAAGATGTCACGCATACAGAAAATAGCATTCCAGTTAATTCCATCTGGTACTTTTTGTGGACCTTTTACTGATTTGGCCATTTCGAAGTAAGTGAAGTCATCTCTAAATTCTTCAATATCTTTACGACAGTTTTCCAAAAGAAAATCTGTATATTTCTGATTGAAACCAATCTTCATGAGAATATTTCTGTTTTTGTAATCGAAGAAACGTTTATCGAAGGATTGCACTGAATGGTGGTTCTTGAAATCTTCAATTGATTTCTTTTTTTCATTTTTTATGTAATCAACAATCTGAGCAAATGTCTGAACGATGTAGCGTGCTTTTTGTTTTTGCTCTTTGATAGATGTTGACCAACGTTGAACATCGTCATAACGATATTCGTGGTGGTAAAGTCCAAATTGTCTGACCGATCCATAATCAATGATTCCCCCATCCATCAGAATGTTGTCACCATCCCAGTCCAACCAGCAGAAGATATATTGATCTTCGAAATTTGCGGCCATCTCTGCAAACGTTTCAACAACCTGTCCGAGGAAAAAGTCGTAAAGACTTTTCGATTCCTTTGGTGGGTTCACATATACTTTATTTTTAATCTGGCGATCGATGTAATAATCAACAACTCTCTTCAATGTAGGAAGATTGTTTTGTTTGAGATGATTGAACATGTGCGAAGGACGAAGAAGATTTTCGTGAACGCGTACGTTGATCGCTAAACCTTTTTGAAATTCAATGATCGCTAAAACTCTCTCAGTTTCTAGTCCATTTTTTGCGAGAACTTCACTGAAGAAAAGTGAACTTAGCCCTTCGTCTTTTTCAGAATATCCACAGCCATAAGAAACCGTTGGATCACCAGTCTGATAGAATTTTTTGTTGATGTTGCTTGCTGGACTTAATCGAGTTGCACCTGTTCCGCAGCTAGAGACGTCCCAAGTTTTAGTTCCTTTTTTGATCTGACCATTCCAGATACTGCGACCATCTCCTGAAGTTGTCCCCTTCTTGCACGGATGCTGCAATTGAAGATAGCGAGTGGCCATATATGTGTTAGGTCTAATTTCTTCTTTCGGAAAATTGAAATTGTTTTCAATATCGTATTCGTTGATGATGACGATGCTGAATGTATTGAGGATTTCGTTTTTAAGTTCTGGTGTGAGTTCGTTGGGATGATTTTCTGGAATGAGTCCTACTTCACGTGCGAGATCAAAGTTAAAGAATGCGACTTGTCCGCCGTGCCTCGTCCGTACTTGATACTCTACAACCGCTTCGGGCACCATTTTTTTGAGCGGGTGATTGCCGTCAATTTCTTTGAATTTGGTGTAGGTTAAAGTTTCTTTCGATGGTCTTGACTCTTTTAATTTTGTATTTCCCATAAAGCTATTTTCAGGGATTCCGGAGAAAATTAAAGAGGAAAATAGTACTAGGCAGATCTTGCCTCCACCCAATGAAGAAAAGATCACTGTTTTTAAAAATATTTAACGTTCATTTTCTAGCTGACGATACCATTTCCGAAGCAACTTTTCCCCGAGAGACTCATGAATTTTAAACCGTTAATATGCCTTCTTCCATTGGCACTTACTGTATCTTGTTCCACGATTGATAAAAAAGACTGTCAGATAGATATGCATGAACTTGGACTTCGTCATGGCCGCATGGGAAGCCCTAAAATTTATACTGATCAACTTAGAAACGTTTGTTCACATTTAGGTCCAAAGCTGGATTTGGAACAGTATGAATTAGGATTTAAAAAAGGTTGGGACGAATACTGCAAACCAATCAATGCTCTCGCCTTAGGTAAGGCCGACGATATGTATGCGAGTTTCTGCCCTTCTCAACGTGAACCCGTTTTTAGAGAAAAGTTTCTCATTGGAAAGCAGATCCATGAATTGCGTGACCAAGAAGCGGAATTGACTGAGGAGTGGGAAAAACTTAAGTCCGAAACTGAATTTGATAGCGAACAGCAACTCACGCTCAAAAGAACGGAAAAAGAGTTAACTGATTTGCGCAAACAAATTCAGCAACTCGAAATTGAAGGGCTTAAAGATACACTTACACTCATCAATCATCTCTAAACGTTCTTAATCAACTCTGAACAAGGCAAATTTCAAGTAGCGGAGTTCTTCCATCGCAAGTGGGTACGGATGATCGAAAGGTTGACCACCGAGGTAGACTAATGTTCCGCGCTTGCGGCATTTAGAAAAAGCTTCACGGCAGATATCGAGAAATTTATCCGTGCTGATGTGGCTGGAACATGAGCTCGCAGCGAAGAGTCCTCCCCCATTGACGAGTTTTAAGGAGCTGGCAAAAACTTTGATGTAAGCAGCATTAGCAGCTTCAACGGCCTTCTGATTAGGAGCAAAGCTTGGAGGATCTGTGATGACGAGATCCCATTTGCGTTTCAGCTTTATCTGCTCATCGATATAAAGAAAAGCATCTGCTGCAATAGCATGATGAGGTGTTTTTAGATTATTCACTTCAAAATTTCTTTCTGCTGCAGCAATGGCCGCTTTTGCAATATCCACACTCGTAACTTCTTTAGCACCACCGTGAGCGGCAAAAAGTGAGAATCCTCCCGTGTAACTAAAAAGATTAAGTACTGTTTTATCTTTAGCAAACTGACCAATAAGTTTTCGATTGTCACGTTGATCGAGGAAGAATCCAGTTTTGGCAGCATCTCGAACATTGCTGGCAAACACGCATCCGTTTTCCTTAAACTGCACTTCTGCCGGAAGTGTTCCAATGATGTCATCACCTTTTACTTCAACATCATTGCGTCTCTTAAGATAGACGTTTTTGATGAATGGAAATTCTTTCTGAAGTTTTTCACCAATGCCAAGATGATTGTAAAAACTTTCACAAACCTGATGATCGTGTTTAATGACGGCAGTCTCATGATAAATATCGATGATGAGTCCAGGCATTCCATCCCCTTCACCATTGACCAATCTAAAACTATTATTATTTTCACTGACAAATCCACGGCGAAGTTCAATCGCTTTTGAGAGCTGCAATTCGCTCCAAACTTTCAACGTATGCGGAATATCTTTTAATCGAACAAAATTTTCTTCTGCAAGTGTGAGAACGCGAAATCGAAGTTGAGTATCGGCCTGAACAAGACCGATCGCTAAAACATCATTGCGAGATTTAAGAATCCCAACTCCCGTCTGTGCTTTCCCTTCAAAACAATCAGCAAAGATCCAACGATGACCGCGCAGGAGATGTTTGTTCACGTCTCTAATCAATGTGAGTTCTGAAACTTTCTGAGCATCGACGTTTACTAAAGAAGTTGTCATACGTTTTTCCCGGGCAATTTGACTGTGTTTAGAAGAGCTGCGACGAGGATGATTAATCCTCCGATTTGTTGTTTAAAAGATAATTCTTCACCAAGCAGAAAATGCGAGAGCATCATTGCTGCCGGCGTAATGAGATAGTAAATAACTCCCGAAGTCGTTGTCGGAATTCTTGACGTTACTCGCGTCCATAATGAATGCGCTATAAAAGTTCCAAGGACCGCCAGAAAAATGAGCGCCCACCAATCATTGGTGCCCAGACTTACCCATTCTGTATTACCGACGAAAAATAAATAACCAATCATGGCCACACCAAACTGAGAAAAGATGCGTGTCTCTTGAGAGAACTCATGTGACTTTTGAAGCATTATCGGAATAATCGCATAAAAGGAAGCACTAATGAGAGCGAGCATTAGACCTAGAGTTGTGTCGTTTGAAAAATCCCAACTCGGAATAACAAGCGCCACGCCAACCAGAATAAACAGAAGGCATATAATGTTTTTTGCTCGAACATGATAACCCAGAAAGAGAGACCCGTAGAAAATAAGCTGAACGCCATAAGTGGCCATTCCTAAAACACAAATCGAAGGCCCCGAAACTTTGATGGAGAACGTGTACGTTAACCAGTGACCGATAAAGGCCATGCCAATCACAATCAGTTTCCAGATTGAAGGACGTTTGAAAGATTGCCACTCAATTTTCTTGCGATAAACGAGACCGATTAATCCTGTTGCGACAACTAAACGAAAGAGACCAATCGTAAAAGCATTGGCCGTTGTAAATTTAACCGCAACAGGAACAAAAGCAAAAATGATAATCGCAATGGCGGCATCTATTGGCATGAATTCGTTTTAGCAACCAGTGACTTTCTTATGAATATTGGAAATGTTGAAAGCTCCACGGTGCCAATCCATATTATACCACTTCAGACTCTTCTCAAGCTCTTTCATCATTGGAATCTTCTTTTCGTTAAGCTCAGTTGGGATAAGCCCTTTTGAAGCGTAAGCAAAAGTCCAAAACACTCCTGGATAAATAAGCATTGGACCAGTGAATGATTTAACAACCGGATAAACTGAACGAAGATTGTCGTAGAACGATTTAATTCCGTATTCATCGTAGAAAGGATTTTCTGTCTGGGCCATCATGATTCCTTTATCAGTCAGGGCCTCATAAACGTGACCATAGAATTCTTTTGTGAAAAGTCCTGCTGCAAAATCTTCCGGATCAGTTGAATCGATGATGATGACATCAAAAAAGTTTTTGTGGTTCTTGATGTACTCTACTCCGTCTTGTGGAAGAACGTTGACTCTATTATCAGCAAGTCCTGATGTACAATCAGGAAAATATTTTTTTGAAACTTCAATTACGCGCTCATCGATTTCAACCAGGTCAATGCGCTCGATTTCCGGATGTTTTACGTATTCGCGAACAATCCCGCCATCGCCACCACCGATGATCAGAACATTTTTAATCCCAGGGTGAACCATTGATGGAATGTGACCCATAACTTCGTGATAAACGAATTCATCATGGTCAGAAACCATCGTCTTACCATCAAGGAGCAGGAGTCTTCCTACGCCATGAGTGTCTAGAACGTCGATCTTTTGGTACTGACTTTTCTCTGAATGCAAAACGGATTTTATTTTAAATGAAGTCGCCACGTTTTTATGAAAATAGCGCTCTGAGTACCAGCCATTTTCGATGAGCAATTCATTAGGATTTTTTTCATTAAGTTGATCAGTCATAACTCTCCAATAGTGCGTTCATAAACCGCTTTATATGCGCCTGAAATGGTCCCTTTTTAGAAAGAATTCATTGTCACTTGGTGCATTCTGTGACACATAGATAGTTCGACCTTCAAAGTTAGTAAACAGTTATTTTAGTAAGGAAATCGCAGAATATGTTCCAGTCAAAAATCGCACCGAATGAAAGAATTAAAATCTCAGGGTTCAACAACCTTACAAAGATTTTGAGTTTTAATCTTTACGACTTTTGCATTGCTTTAAATGACGAGCAGAAGGCCCAATACGTGAATTACATTCACGAAAAATACAATGCTAACCGTATCGCTGAGATCTCGAAAAAAATCGTAGAAATCATCGAAGCAAATATCCTTGCCGTTTCAGTTCAAGATTATGATCCAGTTGGAGCTTCAACGATGGTTCTTATGTCTGACATCAAAGGCGGTGGAGAGCCGATCCCAAGTGTTCAGGTAAGCGCTCACTTAGATAAATCGCACATTACTTCTCACACGTACCCAGATGCTTCCGATCCGGAAGGCATTTGTACTTTCCGCGTTGATATCGATGTGGCGACTTGTGGAGAAATCATTCCTCTTAACGCTATCAACTACCTTTTTGAATCATTTGAATGTGACGTTGTATACGTAGACTACGTTGTTCGTGGATACGCTCGTTTAGAAAATGGAAATAAGATCTACAACGATCAACAATTCACATCGATCCAGGATTTCATCAAGCCGGAAATCAAAGAAACATTCCAATTGATTTCAGATATCAACATGCCTCAGAACAATATCTGGCAATCGAAGTTTCTTGTGAGAGAAACAAAACCAGAAAATTATCTGTTAAACGCACAAGACATCAATCATCCGGATCTTCCAAAGAAAATGGAACTTCTGAAAAAAGAAATGCTTGAAGTCTACCACATGATCCACTAGGTACGACCTTTGACGTCTAACCTCTGGGGCACAAACGCGACTCAATTTTTCTTCGAACTCAACCCTGATTTAGTTTTAGAAACAGTTGAGAAGCTTGGCTTTAGAACGACAGGAAGAGTGCTGACCATGAACTCGATGGAAAATCGAGTTTATGAAGTTGAGATTGAATCTGATTCAAAAAATCCCAGTGATCATTCGAAAATCATAAAATTCTACCGTCCAGGTAGATGGACCAAGGCCCAAATTCAAGAGGAACACGATTTCCTGCTCGATCTCACTGAATTCGAAGTGCCGGTCATCGCTCCCCTCACCTTCAACGATCAAACGCTTTTCACTCTTCCTGATCCGGAACTTTTTTATACTGTTTTTCCGAAGCAAGGTGGACGAGCGCCGGATGAATTCACTCTGGATGAAATTGAACAAGTAGGACGATTACTTGCTCGTCTGCATAACGTCGGCAGCATGAAAAAGGCCACGCATAGATTAAAGCTCTCAACGGATACATATCTCAAATCCAATCTTGAATTTTTGATCGGCCAAAAAATCGTTCCTTCACATTTTGAACTTTCTTATAAAACGTTGCTTGAAAATATTTATAAACAGACAAAAGATGCATTCAACAATGTTTCTTTCCAGCGCATTCATGGTGACTGTCACCTTGGAAATATTTTAAAGCGTGAAGAAACATTTCATCTGATCGACTTTGACGATATGGTCGTGGGTCCTGTCGTTCAAGATATGTGGCTCCTTCTCCCTGGCAATGATGAATACGCTCAGCAGATGCGTGCCGCCCTCTTGGAAGGCTACACGCAGATGAGAGATTTTAACTATGAAGAGCTGAGACTGACAGAAGTGCTGCGAACACTCAGGATGATTAATTATTCGGCGTGGATTGCAAAACGTTATGATGATCCAGCTTTTAAAAATGCGTTTCCATTTTTCGAATCACCAAATTACTGGGAAGGTCAGATTAACGACCTTCGCCAGCAACAATATCTTTTAGAACAGACAAATGATCGAGAGTTCTAGCGTCTTATCATCGATGAATTTGAAAGTTGTTTTCGCTTCATCTTTCTCGATAAATTCAAATGAACCCAGCAAGTAATTATTTTCATCAACAACTGATCCCTCTACTCGCGGAAGTATTGTCGATTGGCCTTCAAGCGTAAGATTAAGTTCGCGCTCATCTGCTTGCACACCCATCACTGTGTTAGCTCCAATAGTGATCTGGCATCTATAGCTTGAACCATTGTGTTCACCGTAAGCTGTCTTCTCTAAGCTTGTAAGGATTTTCAATTCACCATTACGAACCTGGTATCTACCTTTTGATTTCACTTCCAATGCGTATCCCACTTTTGGATCTTTCACAGATGGCTGTTGAGCAGCTGGATCATCTGGCGTCTGACCAGTGATACGGCGAAACTCCGCACAGTCCATTGGTTTATCGTTGTACGTACAGCTTTCTGCTTTTTTAGCTACTGGTGAATCAGAATCACAACCAACAGCGAACACTAAGAACGAAAGAATTAAAATTGCATTTTTCATAAGAACCCCCCTTTGAGTCTTTTTTAAATTATTTATAGTTTGCACGTTCTGCTAATACGTATTTGGTTGTCATCGAGAATGTAGATTTCCCAAAGATGATTATTTTCAACATCTGTATAAAGATATTTGCCTAGCTTTAGATTCAAGATTGCGGCTGAGTCTACATCTGATCTTTTGTAGATGATGGTTTCACCGTTGAAAGTAAGTCGCAACTCTTCAGCATTGACTTCAAAGTCCATCTCCTGACCTTCTTCAATTGAGACAACACAACTACTGTCGTCCTCAAGAGCAATCTCTGCTGAAGTGAGAAATTTGATTTTTTCATCTACTAATTCGTATCTCGCCCACGCAGCAACACCAATCGATCCTTCACCATCTTTTTTTAAAACTTGGTTCTGCTCTTTTGAGTTAGGAGAGAATTTTTTTGTATCTGGAGAAGAATCACAACCGATGGCCATGATCATTAAAGACGCTATTAAAAAGTACTTATTCATACATTCCTCCAGTTAGTTTTATGCAAACTCCTAAAGCAATGGGTGTGCCAAAAAAATGACGACAATAATCAAGATGTTACAAGTTGAAGATTGGATAAATGTAATGATTTAGATATTTTTCGTATTAGATTTAATACAAAAAGGGAGGTTATGAGAGTTGGTCTTTAAGTTTAATAGCACTCTTTTTTCTTCAGAAAGCACCTGCCAATAATAAGATCGCTCAGGCAGTAAACGATGACGGGCCACTTTGCTTAAGACTTGGTTTTTCAAAATGTGGACGCCGACTCTTAAATTAGTTCCAGGATCAACCAGATCAATGGCCTCAAGATGTCCCAATGAACCTTTGGTGTGGTTTCTCGCCGCCTGTTCATCAATTTGCAGGAGTCCAACGTTAATCGTGTTATCGGAAGGATTACGTGTTCTGAGCGCTACTCTAAAATCAGACTCAGCTTCTGCAATGGCCGCGATGAAGACAGTATAAAAGATCTTTTTCTTGGCGAAACTAAGTTCATTAAGGGGCGTGCAATTTAATGTCTGCAGATCAATGGAAGAGATTTTAGTTTTTAAAAGCGGTTCAATTTCGGGACGATCAAGTTCATCCAGGACCGCATCTGTATAAGATTTTTCCCATTTCAACTTGCGAGTTGATTGATTGATACGAATGTCCGTCACTTCAGGTGCAGGTGCTTCGATTGGTGTCGGTGCGGGAGTTTCAGAAGGCTCAGACTCTATTGGAATGTTAGGTTTGGTTGAAATCTCTGGAGTCGCTAATGGCTGAACAGCGCTTTCATTGCACGCAAAAAGAAGCAGCATCATTAAAAATGTGAGCGAGAGTTTAAACATAATTCATAAACTCTAACGAGAAGTTTCTAAGCTGTAAATGCGCTACTATTTGCGAGTGAAAAAGCATCTGTGCAGAACTTCGATTTCAGTCGCTGTTATTTTAAGCAGTGTAGATGTACGAGAGAATTCCGATGAAGAGAGAAATGTGCCGATGTGATAAGCGTCAGGATTGATCACGCTTCCATATTCACGCTGGAAAAATTCTGCGGCCCCATCTTGCTCTAATTGCAGCTCGCGCTCGTCAGCGACTACATTAAAGGCCCCACTACGCTTTGAGATCATACAAGTATAGACTGCGTTGCCTTCCGTTTTCGAAGCTTCTCCAACGATATCTTTTGCTGTTTTAAGGACAGCATTAACGAGCGTGTATTTAGTTTTAATCACAACATCAACAGCAAGTGGTGCTTTTACTGGTTTTTGCTCTTCACGCTTTCTGAATTCATCACAGCTTACTTTAACACCATTGATTGAACAGTCTTCGCTTTTCTTTTCCGATTTGCAGGCGACAACAGTGAGCCCAATAAGGGCAAGCAGAAGGATGTTTTTCATATTATGGTCTCGGTAATGCGTTTAAAAATTCTAATCTGTGGGCCGTATCTGCTTTAAAAACACCTGAGAGTTTCGACGTACGCGTGATCGCTGTTTCGTCTTTCACTCCACGGAGTTTTACACATGTGTGAGAAGCGTCTGTCACAACTGCAACATCTTCCGTTCCTAAAATGTTCACGAGCGCCTGGTGAATTTGCAAAGTCATGCGCTCTTGGATTTGCGGACGACGAGCAAAGTAATCAACGATGCGGTTAAGTTTTGAAAGACCAATGACTTTATCTTTTGGAATGTAGGCCACGTGAGTTTTTCCAACGATGGGAACAAAGTGGTGTTCACATACTGAATTCGTCACAATATTGAATTCAATAACCGCGTGATCGTAATCAAACTTGTTATCGACGATAGTGATCTTCGGAAAATTTTCAGTTTGCAATCCGTAGAAAATTTCATCGACGTACATCTTTGCCACGCGATGAGGCGTTTCGCTGAGTGAATCATCAGTGAGATCCATGCCTAACGTTTCCATGATCTCTTTAAAAAGATGTTTAATTTTTTCTTTTTTCTGCTCGCGCGTAAGTCCTGTCTCCACCATTGGCGTTGGAGTGACTTTTTTTAGAATTGCTTTTGGATCAACCATACTCATAAAAATATTGTCCTATGCTGGATTTGCGCCAGCTCTTTCTTCTTCGTAATAAGCAGAATTTTTTTCGTTTTCTGCCGTCTCAACTTTAAAACACCACACTCGCCCATTCGTTTTTTGGTTGAGATAGTCGTTCATTTTTTTGTGTAAATATTTAGACGTTCCTTCCATGCCGACACTTGGAAGAACACGCAGTTTTACAATTCCGCGCTTGTGCATTTCTTCGAACAACGGCAACTCAGGATCATCTTGATTGATCAAACACGCGTGATCGAAAGTATCATCGAGAAATTCTTTGAATTCTTTGAAGCCGCCAAAATTCATCACCCAATCTTTTTCATCCAAGTGCGTGCACTTAAACCAAAAAGTGAATGAGCGTGAATAACCGTGAACGAAACGGCAGTGACCTTCATCGCGCCACTGGCGATGGGTGCAGGGATACCCTATAAATTTTTTGGTCGAAACATACATCGGTTCGAGTCCTTTTCAATGCCTAAATTCAAGCGCTTGAAATTTACCATCGAACTCTACGACATACAAGAGACCATGAATTTTCGACTCATTTTCAAAGGAGATGGTGAGCCCAGAGGCTTCCATCAAGGTATCAAGAAGTTTCCTTTGATCGAAATTCTGATAGATGCCCATGAAATTGACTTCCGTGGTGGCGAGGCATCCTGAAGTGGGAACCATTGGAAAATGCGGGCTCATGAGATTGCTATTTTTGCGGCCGGTACCGTGAATACGTAGCAAACTTCGGCCCATCTCCCGGCCCACAACAGACTGTTTCCACCAATCCAGTTCAAAATGCGAAGGTGGAAGATATTGATGAAATTCAGGTAGAAAATTCACAATCAGGCGTCTGTGAACTCCAAACTCAAAAGGGTTATTCGCCTCTGGCATAACAGCATCGATCGAATATACACCTTGCGGAGTATTTCCATTCGAGTGATTAAAGGCCAAGTCTCTGCTCGATAAACCCAAAACAGGAATCGACCACAGATGACCGTTTTTATCTAAAAGAAAAGTCCCATCACTTTTACGAATGAGAATTTTTCCCGGACGATGACGATCGTGATGAAGAAGTGCGATGATTGAAAGTTTACCTGGATTAAAATTTAACAAATCCTGCAACTCTTCAGTGCCCATGAGTTCAGGATTCAAAGACGCTTTAAAAAGGTCCCATTCACTCGCATGACGAATCTTTAGCTCATTAAAAAATTCAATCGGCAGATATTCATGAAACGTGAAGAGGTGAAGAACTTCTTTCATGCTTAATGATTTTACATCAAGTTCACCAACGAATGTTGCAAGCGTTTGTCCCAGAGTATGGAACATGAGTTTTTCTTCGAAGTTTAGTTTGGACCAGTCGAGATCGGTGGGAAGTGAAAAAGACTTTCCTTTCTTATTTCCGAAGAGCAAAGGAAGGAAAGTCTTTAGGTAATTCATTTGGTTTCTTTGGTATTAAATTTAAAGAAGCGAGGGTAACAATGAGAAGCTTTCTTGGGACGAGGAGCATACGAAAGTATGTGACCGAGTAACAAGGAAGCTTCGAAGCCGTTAACCGAAGCTTATTTGAATTTAATGGTGGTGGCCGTGTTCGCCGTGAACGTGTCCGTGTGCTAGTTCTTCAGCAGAAGCATCACGAACTTCTTTAACAGTAACGTCAAAGTGAAGTTCAACACCTGCAAGCGGGTGGTTTCCATCTACAGTAACAGTGTCACCTTCGATTTTTGTTACTGATACAACAAGTTCACCTTGTTCAGTATCAACTTCAAATTGCATTCCCACTTCTAGACCTTCGTTTGACTCAAATTGAGCGCGAGGAACTGATTGGCAAAGAGCATCGTTACGTTCACCGTAAGCGTCTTTTGGTGCAATTGTTACTTTTAGGTTATCGCCTGATTTTTTACCTTCAAGAGCGTTTTCTAATCCTGGGATAAGATTACCAATCCCCTGGATGTAATAAAGTGGTCCGTGGTTAGCAGATGAATCGATCATCTTGCCGTCTTTGTCTGTTAGTTTGTAGTCGATACCAACAACTTTGTTCTTTGCAACTTGCATGGAAATTCCCCATCAAAAGATTTAAGGCCCTAAGCTATCACTTCTTTTTCGTGATGTCTAAAATTACTACTGGATCCACTGGTACGTCCTGGTGAGGTCCACGGTTTCCTGTTTTTACCATTTTAATCGTGTTCACCACTGGCATTCCAGCAGTTACTTTTCCGAAAACAGCGTATCCAAAACCTGCGTCAGAAGTATCGCGGTGGTCGAGGAAAGGATTGTCCACAACATTGATGAAAAATTGAGATGTGGCACTATCTACAATCCCTGTACGGGCCATAGCAAGTGTTCCTACTTCATTTTTCAAACCGTTTGTAGCTTCGTTTTTAATCGGAGCGCTTGTTGGTTTTTCAGTCATATCGGCCGTCATTCCTCCACCTTGAATCATGAAGTTGTTGATGACTCTGTGGAAGATTGTTTTCTTGTAGTGGCCTTTATCAACGTACGAAAGGAAGTTTTTTACTGTGATTGGAGCTTTGTCCTGAAACAGTTCAACTTCGATGTCGCCTTTGTTTGTTTTGATTGTAACTTTTGGATTGGCCGCGAATGCATTTGCACTCATGAACAATGCTACTGATAGAATCCATGCTTTCATTGTTTACCTCGTTGTAAAAAGATTTTCATAAGCAGTGTATTTATTTTTATCTAATAGGTCTTCACCTTTTAAAAATTTTTCCAAATAAGGGATAGAGTCATGGCCCCAGAAAAGTTCGCCTTCAACTATAAAAGAGGGAACGCCGAAGAGTTTCTGGTTAATGGCGTTTTCTAAATTTTGCTTGAGCTCGCGGCGAGCATCTTTGGCTTCCATTTTTTCAAACAATTCAGCAACTGGAAGACCTGCCGCTTGCAGAATGTTTTTTAGAACATCATCGTTACCGATATCCATTCCTCCGGCCCATCCCGCTGTATAAATAGCGTCGATTACCGCCTTTTGATGGTCACCGGCCACGCCTTTTAAAGAAAGGCGAAGAGCATAGAGTGAATTAAAAGGAAGTTCTTTGGGAGTTGTGAAAGGGATATTTCTCTCTGCCGTTTTGCGAAGCAGATCTTTGAAAAGATAATTGCGTTTGGGTTCGATTTGCGCCGGCCCTTTTGTTTCATAGTGAGTGATCAAACTCGCCATCGGCACGGGATTGTAATTGAAATCATATTGTTGATTTTCCCGCACCCACGTCCACGCAAGGTAGGAATAAGGTGAGAGAAAATCAAACGTGAAATCAATTTTTGGCATGAACCTATTGTTGCATTTCTGCTTTTTTCTTGTCGAGATAATATTGAAATCCAGTTTCAAAAACGCGGATTCCGCCTTTATCGACTTCAAAAACTTTATTCGATAGACCATGTAAAAAGTGTCTATCGTGCGATACGTACATAACTGTACCGTCAAATGTTTTTAACGCATTTAAAAGTACATCACGTGACTTCAAATCCAAGTGGTTGGTAGGCTCATCCAGAATCAAAAGATTGTTGTTGTTCGACATAAGAGTCGCAAGAACGACACGCGATTTTTCACCACCTGAGAGTACTTTGATTTTCTTTTCAACATCGTCACCGCGGAAAAGAAAAGCTGCCAGTAGGTTTCTAATGTAACCGTTAGATGCATGTGGAAGTCGTGAAGAGATCTCTTCGAGAACAGTTGCTTCAGGATCAAGAAGATCTAATGAGAACTGCGAGAAATATCCGGCCTTGATTGAAGGTCCGAGCGATGACTCCCCTTTTGTTGCTTCTGTTAAGCCACAAATAACTTTAAGCAGTGTTGATTTACCAGCACCGTTCACACCGACAACAGCGATTTTGTCGAGACGATTCACGGTTGCCGTAAGACCAGAGAAAACATTGTGAGGAGTACCGTCATCGCGGATCCATGTTTTTGCTAAATCTTTCATGACGACAACGTCGTTACTTCCACGAGGCGGAACTGGGAATGTAAAATCCATAACGATGTCTTCCGGTGGAAGTTCAACTCTATCGATCTTATCCAATTTTTTTACACGCGATTGAACTTGGGCCGCGTGACTTGCACGTGCCGCGAACTTCGCAATAAATTCTTCTTCTTTTTTCAACATTGCCTGCTGTGATTCGTGCTGAGCAATCTGCTGAACTTTTCTGATTTCTTTTTCTTTTTCGTAATAGTCGTAATCACCTGTGTACGTCGTGATTGTTTTGTTGGCGACTTCGATAATTCTATTCACAATCCCGTTCATGAAATCACGGTCGTGCGATGTCATGAGAATGGCACCTTTAAAAGTTTTTAACCACTCTTCAAGCCAGATAATACTTTCGAGATCGAGGTAGTTGGTAGGCTCATCTAATAAAATAACGTCAGGCTGTTGAATAAGAACTTTCGCCAGAGCGATACGCATTCTCCATCCACCTGAGAAAAGTCCTACGTCACGATCGTGATCGTAAGGCATAACTCCTAAACCGGTGATGATTTCTTTGGCGCGTACATCAAGATCATATCCGCCAAGCTTTTCAAATTCAGTCTGGTAATCCCCTAACTGAATAAGAACTTTTTCCATTTCATCCGGATCAAGATCGCCTTCAAGTTGTTTTTCAATTTTTCTCATCTCTGAAGCTAGTTCAGAAGCTTTCGCAGAACCACTCATGACTTCTTCGATAACCGTGCGTCCCTTCATTTCACCAATATTCTGGGAGAAATAGGCCACGCGAAGTTTTTCGGGAACAGTGATTGATCCGCCATCGAAACCCTCTTCCTTCATCAAAACTCGGAAAACCGTCGTTTTTCCGGCCCCATTCGGCCCTACAAGTCCTGCTTTATCACCTGGACGAAGCATGAAAGAGGCATTTTCATAGAGAATCTGTCCACCATAGTGTATTGACACATTATTGAAGCTAATCATAATCGAAATCCTAAAAATTAATTTTGCTCACGATACCGCATTTCATTGCAGTTTGGCATTAGAAAAGTGGCCGACTACATTGTTGTTCCCATGTAATTTTCTCTGGTAATGATCAATAAAATAATCATCAAGACGAATTGAAAAATTTCCGAATACGCCTAGAATAAGACCAACTTACAACTCTTTTCATGGGCGAAACGAACATGGATTTTACTCCACTAAGAATTTCCACTGTTAAACCAATGCGCGATTTAACGTTTGACCTCTACATCTATTTTAAAGAGCAATATCTCTGTTATGCCAAAAAAGGTGAACAGCTTTCTGAAGAAAAATTTGAAAAATTAAAGGCCCAAAAAATTGCGAAATTTTTCATCACGGAAAGCGATGAGATTAATTATCAAAAATTTCTGGATGCTTTATTGGACGAAACACTTTCAAATCCACAAGTCAGCGTTGAAGAAAAAGTGGATATGGCCGAAGGAGCTGCGAGTTCAGCTATTGAAAGAATGCAGAAAGATCCTGGCAGTGAAGCTGCTTATCGTATGACAGAAAAAGCGGCGAAAAGTTTACGTCAGGTTATCAAAAATAATCCGGATGCGCTTAAGAAAATCTTCGGTAAAAAAGTTGATAAGAACGAAGAAATCATCAAACACTCTCTCAACGTTTGTGCGCTTGCTTGTAAACTGGCAGAAGCAAAACGTTGTACAGAAGACATGCTCGATGATTTAGGAACGGCTGCTCTTATCCACGATATTGGAATCATCAACATGAATAAAAACGACATTCAGCTTTTCTATAAGCCGAAGAAGTTTTTAGGCCATGAAGATAAACGTGTTTATTACATGCACGTAAAAGATGCAGCGACGTTGTTGAAAGATAAAGTGCACGTCACTCCAAGCATTATGGAATTGATTAACAACCATGAAGAAGTATTGAGTGGTTTAGGTCCAAATAAAAAGAAAAAACTAACGGTGCTGGAAGAGATCCTCTCTCTCGTAAACAACTACGATAAACGCACAATTACAAATAAGACGACACCTACTCAGACGATTAAAGATATGATGATCGATGAACTAGGAAACTACAGTCTTGACCTTCTCAATGACTTTAAAAAAGTTCTGCAAAAAGAAGGTCTGCTTACTTAATTAGAAAATGAGCCGGAGTGAATCAAGCATCACTTCGGCTTCATCAAAACACTTCGACAGTGTCTCAATTTGCTTTGCGATCGATTCAATTTCCTCAGATCTCACCACCGGATTTACTGCCTTTAATTTTTCCAGACGATCCTTTTCCGTGTTCAAGTGATTAAGCATATCTTTTTTGTACTGACTCTTCATCTTTTGAGATTCAACGAGCGCGATATCATGGGCCGTCTTGATGACTTTTTGTACCGCCGCCTTTGGAAGTGATTTTGCTTTTTTAATCATCTCCGGATCGGCCGCCGTGATTTTTTCATCAATGTCTTCTTTTTGAAATTTCGCTGAGAAATCTTCCCCTGCACTATCGACTAAAACGCGGATAGGTGTCGGTGGAAAAAATCTTTCCGGACTCATCGATTTAGGAGCTACGACCTGCAGTTTGAAAAATGTTTCGACAAAAGTTTTTGTGCTTCCTGATTTCTTACGAACCATGATAGCAGCATTACCA